>JACRPW010000030.1:1668-17192 GCA_016223005.1 Deltaproteobacteria bacterium
AAATCACCCTTGCCCCATCGCTGCAAGGCATCAGCCAACTGTCCTTTTGGAATCTCAATCTTGTCTTTAAATTCAATCCTTGAATCAGGGGCAGCAATCCTTTCAATCTCTGAAACAATATCCGCCATCCGCCCCTGCTCCAGTTGGACCCCTTCACCCTTGCCTAATGATATGTCAACTTTTCCGTCTGCTTTTTCTGTTTCAGGCTTTGCTGATTTTTCACCTTCTCCTTGTCCGCCTCTTTCAGCAGGCGGTAAACCTTCATAACCATAGGCATCCTGATTTTTGAAAAGCGTAGTTTGAGCATTTTGAGCCACCTCCATTTTTCTTATAGCAGCCTGCAAGATTTCTGCCTTTGCAGGTATTTGCATTTCCCCACACATCTCCCCCTGTTTAGGATTGCCAAGTCTATTAACAGCCTCTATGTAATTATCAAATATCCCCTTAATACTCTTTGGACTCCTCTTATAATACTCAAAAATCTCTATAATATTTTTTGCCAGCGGTGTTATCCCGTCATCAAATAAAGCCCCCTGCTCAAGATAATCCTTAAAACTCTGTCCTGCTTCCCTTAACTGTGAGAGTTTCTTTGCAGCCTGCGCAATATCAGAACTAATATCCATCGCATGTAAATCGCCGCTTTGTATCCGATCCTTCATCACAGCAAGACGAGGGGCAGCGGACACAATGGCAGTTGACAAGGCGATTCCATAAAAACAAGGATTGAAACTAAAAAACACTTCAACAGCAGGAATCATAAGGAACTAGCAAGGAAGACAGGGTATAGCCTGAGATGGATACATAAAATCCTGTCTTAGCGGGATGCTCTCAATTCCTCTTGAACCCTTTCAGCGAGGAATACTTTTAAAAGCGACTGATAAGGCACATCCTTTTTATTAGCCAGGGCTTTCAAATGGTCCATCAGCGATAGAGGCAGCCTGATAGAAATTGTTTTTGTAGATGGCTTCAGGTTTGGGAATATTGCCCTTTTAGCCTTTAACATATCAAAGTAATCGGTCAAGTCATGTTTAGACCAAAACTCAAATTCCTCATCTTCGTTTTTAAACTTCGGTATCTTCTTTAATTTCTTCTTCATAATCCTTTCTCCCCTTTCTGCTTATATCCCTTGCAGAGATTATTCTTATTTTATTATTCCTAATGGTAAAAACCACGGCAAGCAGCCTGCCTTCACTTGTTCTGCCGAATGCAGCATACCTTTCTTCAGACGAATGAGGTTTACCCCTTTCAAGCAGCAGCGGCTCATTGATGAAAATCTCTTCACATTCAGATATAGAAACATCGTGTTTTACCCAGTTTTTGTCAATATTCCATTTATCCCAGTTAAAACCTTCTATATCCTGCAAAAGGTTAAAGATATCCTGCATATATCTATTATATACATAATGCCCTGCAGACAGTCAAGAAATTTTTGAACTTTTTTTGAACTGTTCACTAGAAAGTTCAAACCCCTTTTATTGTTGAAAAGATGATTTCATAAAAACAAGGATTGAAACGACACCTTACTGCATCCCTCTTGTTAATCTATTCTTAAATATTCTTAAATTTCTTGTCAAACATCATCTGATTGTGTTTTACTTTTACCTAATACCTTCAGGAGTATGAAGATTTACCCCTCGGCGAAGGATGGGTTACTGCTACAAGAGGATTTTTAGATGAAAAATATCACAATCAAAAAAAATAAATCCCTAAAAGGCGAGATAACCGTTCCTGGCGATAAGAGCATCTCCCACAGGGCAATCATCTTGGGGGCAATTGCAGATGGGGACTCCTGCATAACAGGCTTTCTTGAAGGTGAAGATAACCTGAGGACTCTGAATGCATTTAAACTTATGGGTGTTGAGATAGATGGACCAAAAAAGGGAGAGGTTGTTATTCACGGCAAGGGCATCAATGGTTTAAAAGAGCCGCTGGATGTCCTTGATGCCGGCAATTCAGGCACAACAACCCGGCTTTTGACAGGGTTTCTAGCAGGGCAAAATTTTTTTTCAGTTATTACAGGTGATGAATATTTGAGAAAGAGACCAATGAAAAGGGTTATTGAGCCTCTTTCAAAAATGGGGGCATTGATTTATGGAAGAAACAATAATAATCTTGCGCCGCTTTCAATAATTGGCAAAAAATTAAAGGCAATGGATTATGTTTCACCTATTGCCAGCGCACAGGTAAAATCAGCGATACTTCTGGCGGGTTTGTATGCAGACGGCAGGACATCCGTAACAGAGCCTATAAAATCCCGCGACCATACAGAAAGGATGCTAAAGGCATTCGGCGCTGATATAAATGTAAAAGGTTTAAGAGTTGATATTAAAGGCGAAGGTAAATTAAATGCGCAGGATATAGACATACCTGGGGATATATCCTCTGCCGCATTTTTTATTGTCGCAGGGCTTATAATAAAGGGCTCTAATGTTTTGATAAAAAATGTTGGCATAAACCCTACAAGGACAGGGATTATTGACTTACTCCAAAAGATGGGCGGGGATATACAACTTCTTATTAATAAGAGAGAGTATTCAGGTGAGCCTGTTGCGGATATCCTTGTCAAGAGTTCGGAACTTCATGGCATAGAAATAAATAAAGATGATATTCCAAGAACAATTGATGAGATACCAATCCTTTGTATTGCAGCTGCATTTGCTGATGGTGAGACAAAGATAACAGGTGGGTTTGGTGTTAAGGTGGAAGAGATGCCTGATGGGATGGTAATAAAAGGGGCAAAGGGCAAGGTGCAAGGGGCAAAGGGCAAAAAAATAAAAGTAAATAGTTACGGCGACCACCGTATTGCGATGTCAATGCTCATTGCAGGGCTTGCCATAAACGGTGAGACAGTTATAGAGGATATAAAGTGTATTGACACATCCTTTCCCGGATTTTTAAAACTCCTTAGAAAACTGGAAAAGGGAAGCAGGAGGTAGGAGGTGGTAAAGACAAAGACTGCTACTTCCCACACCCAATATCCCACATCCCGCATTATTGCCATAGATGGTCCAGCAGGCGCAGGCAAGACAACAATTTCAAGGCTTTTGGCAAATCGTCTGGGTTGGACATACATTGACACAGGCGCTATGTATCGTGCTGTGGCAGTTAAGGCACACGAAAAAGGCATAAACCCTAATGATGAAAATGGACTTGAATCAATATGCAGGGATATAAAGATTGCTTTCAAGACCACAAAAAAGGGGAGCAGGATATTTGTTGATGGCAAAGACTGTTCGGAAAAGATAAGGGAATCCTATGTCGGTGATATTACATCCCGCATATCTGCAAAACCAAATGTTCGCAAGGCGATGGTAAGACTCCAGCAGGAGATGGGCAGAAATGGCGATGTTGTCATGGAGGGAAGGGATATAGGGACTGTTGTATTTCCTGATGCGCAGTTCAAGTTCTATCTTGATGCTTCACCGGAAACCAGGGGAAAGAGAAGGTATCTGGAACTTGATGCAACGGGTGAAAAGACATCGCTTGAGAATATTATTAGTGATATAAAGAAAAGAGATGAAAGGGATTCTTCCAGAACCCACTCACCGCTCAAAAAGGCTAAAGACGCTGTGTATATAGACACAAGTGATATGACAACAGAAGAGGTGGTGGAAAAGATGATGGAGGTTATAAGAGGGGTCAAGGGTCAAGGGGCAAGGGTCATGGTATAAAGAGAAAAACAATGGAAATCTTTATTGTAAAAACAGCAGGGTTCTGCTTTGGTGTAAAAAGGGCTATAAATATGGCATATGATGCTGCAAAAGAGGCACCAGAACATATTTCTACACTTGGTCCTATAATCCATAACCCACAGGTAGTTTCTGAACTTGAGAAATCCAATATATTTGCAAAGAGTGATATAAACGAAATTCAGAGTGGTACTGTTATCATAAGGTCCCATGGCATTACATTAGATGAAATGGAGAATGTAGAAAATAGGAAACTAAAGATAGTTGATGCCACATGCCCCTTTGTTAAAAAGGCACAGGAATATGTGAAGATGTTGACTGCTGAAGGTTATTTTATAGTTGTTATAGGTGAAAAGGAGCACCCTGAAGTAAAAGGGATTGTGAGTTACGCCGGGAAGAATGTTGCGGTTTTAGGTTCAAAGGAAGATGTCATAAATCTACCGAGGGTAAAAAGGCTGGGCATAGTTGCACAGACCACACAATCTCTTGAAAACTTTCAGGAGATAGTCTCGTTGTGTCTTAATAAGGCAGGTGAGATAAAGATATTTAATACAATATGCAATGCCACAAATATAAGGCAAAAAGAATCAACAGAGTTGGCTTCAAGGGTTGACTGTATGCTGGTTGTGGGAGGTAAGAACAGTGCAAATACAAACAGGCTCACAGAGGTATGTAAGAGGATACAGCCAAATACATATCATATAGAGGTATCTGAAGAGATAAAGGAGGCGTGGTTTAAAGGTGTGAAAGGGGTGGGTATAACAGCAGGTGCTTCTACCCCTGAATGGATAATAAAGGATGTTTTAGATACGGTTAAGCATATCAACTGCAAAGCGGAGAAGTTACTCGTTTCTATGTGATACCATTCATCATTTCCATTCATCGTTTTGTTTCTTGTTCGGGAATAAGAAATAGTTTGACTTTTGTATTAAATAGTAATAGTAATTACCACTAAGTGATAGTTAGGAGGACACTATGACCGACATAAAGCGTTATCTCCCTTTATTCAAACTCCGCATAGCATTTTTGATTACATTCAGCGCCATAGTCGGTTCAATTGCTGCCGGCAGTATTCCCATTGATAAAATGATGTTACTTATAATGGCAACTATGCTGGCATCAATGGGTTCTGCAGCACTTAACCATTATTTTGACCGGGACATAGATATGCTCATGTGCAGGACGAGCAAAAGACCTCTGACAACAGGTGCTGTTAAAACACCTTCAGCGGTTCTCTGGGCAGGTATCCTGCTGTTGGTTGTATCCTTTGCTGTTTCAACAATGGCTTTAAATTACCTTGTGTCTCTGCACCTGTTTCTCGGTGCATTTGTGTATGCGGTTGTATACACAGTATGGCTTAAGAGGCGGAGTTGGTTTAATATCATAATCGGCGGACTTGCAGGGAGTTTTGCAGTTTTGGCAGGGGGTGCATCAGCAGCGCCTATATTCTGTGTGCCGCCCATACTTCTGGCAGTTGTAATGTTTTTCTGGACGCCTTCCCATTTCTGGAGTTTTGCCATTGTGCATAAGGAAGAATACAAGAGGGCTGGCATCCCAATGCTGCCTGTTTTAATAAGCGATAAAAAGACTGCCATTTACATCCTTATAAACACTATATTCCTTGTCATCTCATCATTTATACCTGTATGGACAGGGCATCTTAGACTCTTATATTTCCTTGCTGCTTTGGGTGCAGGGATATATTTTATTGTAAGGAATATACAACTACTTCTGAATCCCTCAAAGGATATTGCATGGAAAAACTTCAAGGCATCCATGTTTTATCTTGCAATCCTGTTTTCCGCTGTAATCGTTGATATGCTGCTGCAATAGAATGACTATTGACAATTGAAGATTGACAAATGAAAAATAATTCTTTATTTATAGTTTTTGTCTTTTATTTTTTATTTTTTATTCCTTTCTCAACTGCCTTCGCAGAAGATAAAAATACTGCAAAACAACTGGCACAATCTGAAGATGCTATAGGCAGGAC
The DNA here is from genome assembly GCA_016223005.1 of Deltaproteobacteria bacterium. NCBI lineage: Bacteria > Pseudomonadati > Myxococcota > Myxococcia > Deltaproteobacteria bacterium. The sequence goes on from JACRPW010000030.1 coordinate 7,351, forward strand.
TATTCGTAATGATTACACCTTTACAGACCAAGACGGCAATGCCTTTAATCTCAAGGAATTTTCAGGCAAGCCATTTATTGTAAGTTTTATATACACTTCCTGCCCGTATATCTGTCCTACCATATTAGGAAATCTAAATAATGCTGTTAAAAAGTCACAAGGATTGGGCAAGGAATTTAATGTCCTGACCATTGGTTTTGACGATGTAAACGATACACCTGATAAATTAAAGGCATATGGCAGCCAGTTTACAGATGATTTTATACACTGGAGGTTTGTAACCGCTGACAAGAAGACCATTCAGGACTTTGCAAGGGGATTTGGGTTTTATTATAAAAAAGAGGGGAATTTCTTTGACCATCTGAACATGGTTTCTATAGTTGATGCAAAGGCACGGATATTTACCCATATCTATGGGATTGATTTCACACCTGATGATGTCATAAAACCCGTAAACGAGATTATAAAAAACCCTGATGCAAAACCTATAAAAAATCAATTGGCAAAATCATGGTGGAATCCCTTTGTAAATACAGTAAAACTTTTATGCTCCACATATAATCCTGTTACAAAGCAGTACGATTTTGACATCACACAGTTAGTAAGGATGCTAGTCTCTGGTGGAACAATACTTGTCATAATATTTTTTGTCTGGGGGAAGGATATCAAGACACTGCTGTGGACAAAAAAAAGGCTGTTATAAAGAACTTGTTTTTACACCTGTCTTATTGTAATATGTTGCTGCTGTGGAACCGATTCCCCAACCTCATACATCTAAAAAAGAATTTTTTAGCCCTACATACGGACACCTTTCCTTTGAAGAGGCTTTTCAGAAACTGGTAACTTTCATAGAGGAATCGCCTGATAACCGCTATAACCTTATAATAGGAACAGACTCATTTTTATCTGTAGAAACTATCTTTATAAGTGCAGTAATTGTGCATAGGATAGGACACGGCGGCAGATACTTTTATAAAAAGGTAAAATCAAGAAAGATGACAAACTTAAAGCAGAGGATTTTCTACGAAACCTCTTTAAGTCTTGAGATGGCAGGGATGTTAAAGGCAAACCTGTCGCAAAATGGATTTACAAAACTGCCTGTAGAAATCCATCTTGATGTTGGCAATAATGGCGATACGAAAGAGATTATAAGAGAAGTGGTTGGCATGGTGACTGGTTCAGGATACTGTGCTGTAACAAAACCAGATGCCTATGGTGCAAGTAAGGTTGCAGACAGGCACTCAAAATAATCATTGTCTGATGGTGGTATATTCCAGACATGCATCTCTTTAGACCCTACCTCACATATAAAAGCATTAAACGGATAAGACAGATATTATCTGTGTTTATCAAATACGGATTTTATCCATTAGTAGAAAAAACCCATCTGCACAGCATTATATCATTTACCCAAAGGGTTATTGGCAGAAGAAAAGGCGGCAAGGAAGAACTATCCGTTGCTGAACGATTCAGGCTTGCCTTTGAGGAGTTAGGACCCACCTTCATCAAACTAGGACAAATATTAAGCACAAGGCCTGATATGCTTCCTGATGACTTTATAAAGGAGTTTCTTAGACTACAAGATTGTGTGCCTCCCTTTGCATACAATGATGTTATAAAAACCATTGAGGATGAGTTTGGGAAAAAGACAGATGCCCTCTTTACATCTATTGATAAAGAACCTGTTGCAGCGGCATCAATTGCTCAGGTGCATCAGGCAATAACAAAAGATGGAAAGGATGTAGTTATAAAGGTTCAGAGACCGAATATCTGTGAGAATATAAATCTGGATATATCAATCCTCAAGTATATGGCAATACATATTGTTAAGTATATGCCAGAAAGCAGTATATACGACCCTGTTGGTCTGGTAGATGAGTTTTCAAAGGCAATATTAAAAGAAATGGATTTTACACTTGAGGCAAGTTATACGGAAAAAATCAGGGGCAATTTTTCAGGCGACGAGAGGGTGGTAATACCAAAGGTATATTGGGAACTGACAGGCAAGAAGATTATAACAATGGAAAGGGTAAGCGGCATAAAGATAGATAATACTCAAAAACTGGCATCTCTTGGTATATCTGCTGAAAAGGTGGCGCTGCTGGTAATCAGTCTGTTTTTCAAACAGGTATTTGAACACAGGCTCTTCCACGGTGATTTGCATTCAGGTAATATCTTTGTAATATCAGAAGACAAGGTTGCCTTTGTTGACTTTGGTATCGCAGGGAAGGTCTCTAAAGATATGATGAATAATCTTGCCGCAATATTCACTGGTCTCATTGAACAGGATTTAGATAAACTGATAAAGATTTACACAAACATGGGGCTTCTTGGCGAGGATGTAGATAAGGATGCCTTTAGAACCGAATATCAGGATATGCTGCTGCATTATTTTAACAGGCCGTTCAAATTTATAAGACTTGGTGAGGTTATCAGGGATTATATCAGGATTGCCTCACGATATAATATAATGGTGCCCAGGGATTTGCTCCTCCTCAACAAATGTATCTTTGAACTGGAAGGGCTGGCAAAGGTCTTGTATCCTGACATTGATATTCTCAAGGAGGGTCAGAAGTTTGCCAATGATTTGATAAAGAGGGATGTTGGTTTAGGTGCTGCTGCTTATGATACTATCGCTGCTGTAAATGACTACAAGGATTTCATAAGGGTATTTCCCCAGCAGTTGAACCAGATTTTCAGAAAAATGGTTCAGGATAAGTTTACAATAGACTTTATGCACAAAGGGCTTGAGGATTTTATAGGTGAGATAGACCGTTCATCCAACCGGATTACATTCGGACTAATGGTTTCAGCACTTATTATAGGCTCATCGCTTGTAGTGGCAGCAAATATAGGTCCAAAGGTGTGGGGTCTGCCGTTTTTGGGCATGCTGGGTTTTACTATCGCCTCTGTATTAAGTTTGTGGTTAGGGATTTTAATACTCAGGTCAGGAAAGTTTTAGGGGCAGAATTTTAGTATGAAGACAGCAAAGACAAAAAAAACGATAACACACAGTGTGCTTACATTAGGCAATTTTGATGGTACTCATCTTGGGCATCAGAAGATATTAAAGAATATAATAGAACGGGCAGAGGCACTGGGCTGTGCCTCTGTAGTCTATACATTTGACCCGCATCCTGTAAAGGTGGTTGCACCGCATAAAGACCTTCCGCTTATAACAACATTTCAGGAAAAGGCAGGGCTGTTTGCAGATTTTAATATTGACTATTTAGTTTGTGCAAGGTTTACAAAGGAATTTGCCAGCCAGCACCCGGATAAATTTGTAAAGGATGAACTTGTTGACAGACTCAAGGTAAGAGAGATATGGGTTGGGCATGATTATGCATTTGGCAAAGGCAGGCAGGGAACTGCGGAATATTTAAAGCAGTTAGGAAAAAGATTTGGATTTGATGTGTATGTTGTCCCAGTATATAGAAAATGCGGTATGGTAGTCAGCAGTTCTAATATAAGGAAGTTAGTATTAAGCGGTGATGTTAAAAAGGCATCCAGTTTATTGGGCAGATTCTATTCAATATCAGGCAAGGTAGTAAAAGGTAAAAACAGGGGAAAACAGATTGGATTTCCCACAGCAAATATAGAAACTCAAAATGAACTTATACCTAAAAAAGGGGTCTATGCTGTCATTTGTGAAATATTCCCGTTCAGGGAAAAGGATTCAAAAAAAACAATTCAAAAACAGGCAGCTGTCAATATCGGCTCTAACCCAACCTTTGAAAAAGGCGATGAACTTAATATAGAGGCGCATGTCATAGATTTTAGCGGCAATCTATATAACAAAAATATGAGGCTCTATTTTATCCAGAGGATTCGCGATGAGGTTAAGTTTAAAAACCCTCTTGAACTAACTCATCAGATAGAAAAGGATGTTCGTTGTGCAGAACGGCTGTTAAGGCGCAAGCACTTATGAATATTACAGGCAAGACAAAAATACTTGGTATATTCGGTTATCCGATTACCCATACACTTTCTCCCATTATGCACAATACAGCACTAAAGGCAAAGGGCATTGATATGGTCTATCTTCCGTTTGAGGTTTCGCCTGACAGCATTAAAACTGCTGTTAATGCAATAAGGGCGCTTAACATTCATGGTGTAAATATAACCATACCCCACAAAGAAACTGTCCTGTCATTTCTTGACGAGATTTCAGAAGAGGCAAAACTTATAGGCGCTGTTAATACAGTGGTTAATTGTAATGGCAGACTTATCGGTTATAATACAGACGGTGATGGATATATTGCTTCACTAAAAAGGGATTTGAATTTTAATGTCAAAGGGAAAAAAGTTGTCCTCCTTGGCGCAGGCGGTGCTGCAAGGGCAATCCTTGCTGCTGCTGCAAAAAGAGGCGCAAAAAATGTTGTGATAGTGAATAGGACTTTACAAAGGGCGGTTTCCCTTGCAGACGAATTTAAAAGGCATTTTCCAAATCGGGATATTTCAGCATCTGGCATGGATAGGGAGGAGTTTAAAAGGCATCTTCCTGATGCAAATCTTATTATAAATACCACATCTCTTGGCATGGAAGGCAGAGGTGAACTTGACATCCCATTTGATGTGGTTCCAAAAAAACAGACTATAGTATCTGATATAGTTTATAAACCATCACAGACCTCTTTTCTTAAAAAGGCTGGGAGATATAAGATAAGAACCCACCGTGGATTGGGTATGTTGGTGGAGCAGGGGGCAATTTCTTTTAAACTATGGACAGGACAGGACATGCCAAAGGAACTTGTTTATAAGGCATTAAAACGAAGATTAAATGAGAAGAGAGAGGCATCTTGCCTGCCATAATTACCGTAAATTTAAAGATTGATACAAAAATTGATACAAATTTACCCCTTCCCCCTTGCCATGAAAAATGTCCCGACCTCTTTGCCATCAAAAACCTTTCCCAGTATCTCCTTATCATTTCCATTAACAATAAGAGTTGGAACACCAAAGTCCAAAGCCTTTTTTGCAGCAGAGACCTTTGAGGCAAACCCGCCTGTGCCGAATTTTCCTGATGCGCCTAAAGTCTTTACTGTAAGGCTGTCAATATCATCGACAAACGGTATAAACACCGCTGTTCTGTCATGCTTCGGGTCTTTGTCATAAAGCCCGTCTGTATCAGTGAGTATAACAAGCAAATCAGCGTCAACAAGATGTGTTACAAGAGCGGCAAGGTTGTCATTGTCGCCGAATTTTATTTCTTCAACTGCAACCGTGTCATTTTCATTTATAATCGGGATAATGCCATAATTAAAAAGCGTCTTGATTGTGTGCCTTGCATTTTGAAACCTCTTTTTATCTGCAATGTCATCGTGTGTTAAAAGGATTTGTGCAACCTTTTTATTTAAAGGTGCAAACGCCTTTTCATACATTGACATCAAACTTACCTGACCTATTGACGCAATCGCCTGCTTTTCAGAGATGGTCTTTGGCTTTTCATGAAGACCCATCTTTTTCATGCCAATGGCAATAGCGCCTGATGAAACAATGACAACATCCCTCCCGCTCTTTTTAATATCAGAAACTCCTTTTGCAAGGCTGTGAAATACCCTGCTGTCCAAACCTTCGTGATGAGAGCCTGCAAGAACAGCGCTTCCAACCTTGATAATAATGCGGGTTGCCTTGTTTATAATATTTTTTCTTAAATTTGCTTTATCCATAAAATTTCTGGCCCATTGCGTAAGAGTGTTGGTAAAAGAGAGCCGTAAAGCAAACTTAATATAGCATAAGATAAGGCAAAAAAGAAGTTTTCTTGAGTAAAAAATCAGTATGATAAGTGGGGGACGAAAACGACGAAAAGGGGACATTATCACTTTGCAACAACACCCCAATTAATATTTATTGCAAAATCATCTTTCAGTATCAACTACTGCGGCGTTACCACCCTTACACCCTTTGGCACATCAAAGTTAAAAAGGGCATTTTTAAGGTTTACATTGTAACTTGCATCAATAAATCTAACGGATGCGGTATTTCCAAATGGGTCAAAACTCTTTGTAGATTTTACAAAGGCTGTTTTCTTATCAATAATCAGGTGAATTTTTTTGATGTTCAGCAAGTCTGTTTTTGGCAAAAGGATTAAGGTATAGGTATCGTTTGTCCCCTCTCCTAATTTTACATTAAAATCCTTCTTTATATCCCCTAATCCTGACAGAAAATGTTGTGACAATGTTTTGTCTTCAAGAGAAAGTTTGCTGACCACCACCTGTCCTAAATCAACTTGATATATCCAGATGGTTTCACCACTACTTACTATTACATCTTTATTGGGGTGTGAATATTCCCACCGCATCATATTTGGTTTCTTGAAATATACAATCCCTTCTGCTCTCTGTGTTTCCTTTAGAGTAGTAGATGTGGTTTCCTGAATAAAACCTGCCTTCATGTCAGATATTCCGTCATATACCTTTTGAACACGGACAATAATAGAATCAATATCATCTGCTGCTGCTGCATTGTAAGGTAACAAGAAAATCAAAGGTGACATCAAGAATAAAATAAAATAATGCATATAACCTGCCTCGTTTTTTATCTTTCAAAAAATGCAACTGTATTTTTCGGGTTAATGTGGTGATGATACAATAAATGTGCATACCTGTCAAATTTGAAGGCTGAAAGAATCTTTCATGGATTTTGGCGCCACTTGACTTTACAGCGGCAATGGTGCAAATTGTATATGTGCAAAAACTACAGAAGGCGATAAACCTGTTTGACAATTATTACGATATGATGGCTGATAAGGTCAGGATGGATGCCTATGAAAAGGCTATCTCAAAGACTGTCAAGGAGGGAGATGTTGTCCTTGATTTAGGGTGCGGGCTGGGTATTTTAAGTTTCCTTGCAATCAAGACTGGTGCGAAAAAGGTTTATGCTGTTGAAAAAACGGATTCAATAAATCTGGCAAAAGAGGTTGCAAGAATAAACAAAATAGATGACAGGATAGTCTTTATTGAAGGTGTTTCAAAGGAGATTACACTTCCTGAAAAGGTGGATGTGATAATTTCAGAAACACTTGGCAGTTTTGCAGTTGAGGAAAATACCCTTGAATTCACGATAGATGCAAGGGAAAGGTTTTTAAAAGAAGACGGCAGGATGATTCCAGAGGCTTTGAAACTCTATCTTGTGCCTGTGGAAAATAAAAACATCTATAAAAAGACGGCATTCTGGAAGGATGTGGCAGGCTTTGATTTTTCTTATGCAAAGGATGAATTCACAAAAAGGCTTTTGATAGAGGATATAAGCAAAAAGGATTTTCTGTCCAAGCCAGAGGTTTATAAAGGCATAGACCTTATTGAGATAAACGAGAAGTCAATAAATGAAAAAATAGTCTTTGAATTTTCAAGAGATGGCACTATCCACGGCTTTGCAGGCTGGTTTGAGGCGCTTCTTACGGATGATGTCTTGATTGATACATCACCGTCATCTGAAAGGACACACTGGCGGCAGGCATTTTTCCCAATAAAAGAACCTATAAAAATTGAAAAGGGAAACTACATTATAATTGACATGAAGGTAATGCCAATGGGAGAAGATAAAGACCATACGGTGATAAATTATGACTATTTCTGTTCACAAACAGGAGGTGATGATATGCAGGATAAAGGCAAGATAGGACGCAATGACCCATGCCCTTGCGGCAGCGGAAAGAAATATAAAAAATGCTGTCTGCCTTTAGAAAGCAAGGTTGATATAAAGGGCATGGTTGAAGAAGGTTTTGGAATAGATTTAAAGAAACTTGAGGAGATGCGGAAAGTGAAATGAACACAGCCTGCCTTTTTATAGCGCCGGGCATAAACTGCCTTGCACATCCTGAAAAGTTTACCACAACCTATGACTTCCCGAGAGGGCTTTTAAGTGTCGCCACATTTCTTTATGCAAATGGCATAAAGACCGAAGTCCTTCCTATTGATTATCATATCAAACCAACTCATGATAGGCAGGCTATAGAACAGCAGATGTCTTCTGTAATAAATGATATGGTCAAGGAATTTAACCCGGCATTTATCGGCATAGGTGTTCCTTATACAATGCTGTATCCTGCTGCACTCAAGATTGCAGGAGTTTGCAAAAAATTGAAACCGGACTGCAGGATTGTTCTAGGCGGACCACATGTTTCATACAGGGATAAAGAGTGTTTTGAGGATTTAAACGATATTGATATAGTTGTAAGGGGCGAGGGGGAATGGACATTTCTGGATGTTGTGAAAACCATTTCGTGTGGAAAAGGTCTGGAAGGTGTTTTAGGCATTACATTCAGAGACAATTCAGGCAATGTAATAAGAAACCTGCCGCGTGCGCCGGGAAACCTGATGGAAATCCCTATGCCTGATTACAGCCTCCTGCCGGAAGGTTTTGCAAAAAATATGGCGGTTTCAGTTGTAGGCAGCAGAGGCTGTGCGTATAAATGCACATACTGCAATGAGAGCATGTTCTGGGGGCAAAAGGTCAGGTCTTTCCCTGTCTCTACGGTGCTTGAGGAAATCAAGACGCTTGCAGAAAGATACGGGAATTATGCTGTTGGACTTGAAGACAGCATGTTCAATATGAAGACACAATATTTTTTTGATTTATTGGAAAGACTTTCTGCTATAAAACTCCATCCTGCATTTTATATACTCTCAAGGGTTGATTCTGTAAGCGAAGACGGGTTTGAGGCAATGAAAAAGGCAGGCATAAAAAATCTCATACTCGGCATAGAAAGCGCATCCCAAAAGGTTCTTCAAAGTATGAACAAAAAAATAACTATCCAGCAGGCAGAGGATGCTTGCAAAAGGGCAAGGCAGTGTGGTCTTATAGTTGACACATTTTGGATAATTGGGCATCCGGGGGACAGCCCTCAAGAGGCAGAGATTACCCTTGAGGCAATCGACAGATTTTATCGCGAAGGCCTTCACCAGAATTCTGAAATAGCCATGTTTGTCCCTTACCCTGGAACAAAGATATTTGAACACCCTGAGGAATTTGATTTGGAAATACTCACATACGACTGGGAAAAATGGGCGAGATTCAACTCGGAGCCTGTGTGCCAGTTAAAGGAATTTTCCAGAGAAGATATTATGGGATACTGGACTATCGCAAACAGGATTGCGTATGAGTGGAAACAGTATAATGCGACATCAAAGATGAGATTATAATGATAATACAGACAAGGTTCTCAAACTCCGTAAAGGACGCCAAAGGAAAGATGCTATAGAATCCCCTCTCCCCTGACATACTATTTCTCTTTTAGCAGAAGATACGTCTCTATGAATTCATCTATCTTGCCGTCAAGCACAGCATCTGCATTGCCGATTTCAAGATTTGTCCTGTGGTCTTTTACAAGGCGGTATGGGTGCAGGACATAGGAGCGGATTTGACTGCCCCATGCAATATCCTTTTTATCTTTGTGAAATTCCTCCATCTTTTCTTCCTGTTCCTTTAATTTCAATTCATACAATCTTGAACGGAGGAGTTTCATTGCTGTTGCCCTGTTTTTATGCTGACTCCTTTCAGCCTGACACTGGACAACAATGCCTGTTGGAATATGCGTAAACCTCACCGCTGTCTCAACCTTGTTCACATTCTGCCCGCCTGCGCCGCCTGCCCTGAATGTGTCAATCTTTAATTCGCTTTCCTTTATATCTATCTCAATATCATCTTCTATCTCTGGATAAACAAATAAGGATGCAAACGATGTATGCCGCCTCTTGTTTGCGTCAAACGGAGAAATACGAACAAGGCGGTGAACCCCTGCCTCTGCCTTGAGATAGCCGTAGGCATACTCGCCTTCAACAGTAAATGTAACGCTTTTTACCCCTGCCTCTTCGCCTGCCTGATAATCAACAACCTCTGTT
>JACRPW010000031.1:0-10719 GCA_016223005.1 Deltaproteobacteria bacterium
TCGCCCTTGATTAAATCCATAATAAAACAAGGGATTGATATCTCCGGCAAGCCGCTGTCAGAGTCGTTAAAATGACGAAAAAACGGAAAACAAGGATCGTTGATAAAAATCAGTATCATGCCTTTCTTGCAAAGGCAAAGGACTTTGCTTCTATGATGGATGTGTCTCTTGAACAAGGCAAGTGGAATTCCGCAGGATTGCAGGCTGTTCACACGGTAATTTCTGCCAGTGATGCGGTAATTGTTTATTATGGTGGAGTAAGAAGCTCTGAACTTGACCATAGAGAGGTTGTTGGGCTGCTTCACGATATCATAGGAGAATCTGCATCCTCACCAGGAAGGCATGTTTCAAGGGTTATTGCTAAAAAGAATCTTGTGGAATATGAAGAGCGGCTTATTATTCAGTCTGAGGCAAGGGATATGGTAGAACATGCCAAGAGGTTTCTTGATTGGGTGAACGGAATACTGCCAAATATGGATTAACAAAAAAACGCCGTATATCTGGCCGCTCTTTCCCAAAAATCCCGCTCCCTTCAAGAATTGCGAAAACAAACCGCAGACGATTTGTCTGCCCTCAAGCAATCCATTCTTCATCAGGCGCTTTCCAACCTTGCTCCCTCATAGCGTCTTTTATTGCGCAAGAAATAAATGGAGATTTTAAAACCTTGACAGTAAGTTTATCTGATGTATAAATATAGACACCTTACATTTATGCACCGTTTTAAACTCACAACAGACTTTACACCAAAAGGCGACCAGCCGACGGCAATAGATGAATTGACAAAAGGGCTTGAGAATGGTCTTGTGCATCAGGTTCTGCTCGGCGTTACCGGATCTGGCAAGACATTTACAATTGCAAATGTTATTGCAAATGTGAACAAGCCTGTCCTTATCCTTGCGCCGAATAAGACCCTGGCAGCGCAACTCTATGCAGAATTCAAGGAACTCTTCCCTGAAAACAGGGTTGAGTATTTTGTGTCATATTATGACTATTACCAGCCAGAGGCATATATCCCAACAACAGACACATACATTGAAAAAGACTCGTCCATAAATGATGAGATAGACAAGATGAGGCACTCTGCGACACATTCGCTTTTAACAAGAAGCGATGTCCTCATTGTTGCATCTGTATCTTGTATATACGGAATAGGGTCGCCTTCTGATTACAGCAGTATGCGCCTATATGCAGAAAAGGATATGAGCGCTGACAGAGACAGTATTCTGAAAAGACTTATTGAGATGCAGTATCAAAGAAATGATTATGATTTTTACAGAGGCGCATTCAGGGTTAAAGGCGATGTTGTTGATATATTCCCTGTGTATGAAGGTGACACTGCAATCAGGCTTGAATTCTTCGGCGATACAATTGAGGCGATTTCAGAGGTAGACCCGCTTAAAGGAAAGATTACAAAACGGATAGACAGGGTAATAATCCACCCTGCAAGCCATTATGTGACAACAAGGGATAATCTGAAAAGGGCAATGGATGATATAAGGGATGAACTCCGTGAAAGGCTTATAGAGTTAAAGGCAAATAATAAACTCCTTGAGGCGCAGAGGTTAGAGCAGAGGACGTTGTATGATTTAGAGATGATGGAGGAGATGGGCTATTGTTCAGGCATAGAAAATTATTCAAGGCGCCTTGCAGGAAGGCTTGCAGGAGAATCGCCATATACATTGATTGATTATTTTCCGTCTGATTATCTCCTTATAATTGATGAGAGCCACATAACAATCCCTCAGTTAAACGGCATGTATAACGGAGACCGTTCAAGGAAAATGACGCTTGTTGAATACGGTTTCAGGCTTCCTTCTGCGCTTGATAACAGACCTTTTAAATTTGAGGAATTTCAAAGGCGAATCAATCAGGTCATATATGTGTCTGCAACGCCGAGTGAGTATGAAATCAAACAATCCAGCGGAGCTGTGGTTGAACAAATCATAAGACCAACAGGGCTTATGGATCCTGCTATTGAGGTAAAGCCTGCAAAGACACAGGTTGATGACCTCTACGGCGAGATCAGAAAAAGGGTTGAAAAAAAGGAAAGGGTGCTTGTTACAACTCTTACGAAGAGAATGGCAGAGGATTTAACCCAGTATTATGCTGATTTAGGATTAAGGGTTAAATATCTTCATTCAGATATTGATACACTGGAGAGGATTGAGATACTTCGGGATTTAAGGCTTGGTGAATTTGACTGTCTTATAGGCATAAACCTTTTAAGGGAAGGATTGGATTTGCCCGAGGTATCCCTTGTGGCGATTATGGATGCTGACAAAGAAGGATTCCTCCGTTCAGAAAGGTCTTTAATCCAGACATGCGGAAGGGCTGCAAGGAATCTGGAAGGCACTGTTATTATGTATGCAGATGAGATAACAGGCTCGATGACAAGGGCGATAGACGAGACGAATAGAAGGCGGAAGATTCAGGCAAGATACAACAAAGAAAACAATATAACGCCTGAGACAATAAAGAGCAGCATAAAGAATATCCTTGCCTCAATTTATGAGAAAGACTACTACGATGTATCTATTGTTAAAGAAAAGGAAGAAGAATACATACCCCTGCATGAGATACCATGCATTATCAAGTCGCTGCGTAAGGATATGATGAATGCAGCGAAAAAGATGGAGTTTGAAAAGGCAGCAGAACTTAGGGACAGGATAAGAAAACTGGAGGATATGGAGGTTGGGATGGGGTAAAAAAACAAGAGGCTAGGGACTAGGGGCTAAGGAAAATAGGACAAGGAAAATTAAAAAGATGCCGTTTATTATCTTCATTTAGAAGCTATTTTTGCATGCAAGCGTATGGCCACACAAGTTTTGTATTAGCAGGAAATGCCTCACCATTGTCAAGCATGACAGAAATAGGAATCTGTTTTTTCATCTCTGGCAATGCCTTCATTGAGATAGAGTCTAGAGGTAGTTCTTTTCTAAAAAGCGCAACAGGGTCCATCCAATGACCGTCAACTTGGATTATCCTGTCGCCAAAATTCGCATATTCACTGCTAACACTATAAAACACTCCAAAATGAAGTGCAGGGCGGCGCTTATTACTTTGCTTGCCTGTAAAAGGGCTAATTCCTGAGTTCCCTGTTTTGCCCAGTATTTCGCCCATACGCACACGTTGTCCGACTTTTAGAGATGGAATTTCCGAAAAGTGGGTATATTGGGTGTATATCCACAATGGAATTCCTGTATCTTCTGGAGAATGACGCAAAACAATCTCTACGCCTCTGGGACTATCGTTGCCGTGATACACACCTACAACTTCACCTGCAGCCGCTGCAATAATCGGCATTCCCCACGGTGCTGGAATATCAATTCCTCCGTGATACATCTCGCGTGGTCGCTTTTTAGAGTATGATATTGCATAGCCTTCATCAATTTCACGGCAAGAGGTGTGTTCAGGAAAGACAGGGGTCAAACCAGTTTCAAAAAGCCCTCGTGTAATGGCAGTCTTAATATCGCAATTATTAAGCCAGCGGCCAATAGCACAACTCGTAATTGGATCTACGGCAGTAGTTTCCACTAAACCTCTTTCACTTGCTTTTGCACCTAAAAACGATGTCTCACAAGCGAAAAAAATTAATATAGCAATTATTCCCACAAACTTGATGATACGAAACATCATCTTTGTAGCCTCCTTTATGACGGCTATTATACATTAACTAATCATGAATTTATAGGATTAAGAGGATTTGGTCAACAGACCGAAAAGATTTGACCCCGTGATGCCCCCTTTTCGCTTAACCGACGTGCAGTTTTTTAGCACGTCCGGTTGAGCGCTTTGTTAGTCCGATGGTCTTCTGTGCAAGATTAATTAGAGAGCGGAGGGCATCATTCACTGATTCTTCAGTCGGGAATGCCTTAGCCACATCAGGACTAAGAAGCACCAAGTTGGTTCCCTTTTGGTAAGATTCAAAATACTTGCCCCGAACACCCGGCCCAAGGTCTTCACGGTTATACACCGGGCGTAACTCTTCCGATTTAGCCTTCTTCATAGATTCTCCTTTCCTTGCGCTCCATAAGACGCGCACTTATAATCCTTGTCTTTTCTCCGCGGTCAGTATGTGAAACAACGAGCAGACGGTTTTGTTTTGACAGCCCAAAAGTAAGATACCGCTCTTCATTCTTGGAATGGTCGGGGTCTGCAAAGGTCATAGCCAAATGGTCTCCAAAAACCGTTGATGCCTCCTGAAACGTGATGTCATGCCTTCGCTTATTTGCAGCAGACTTTTTTGGATCCCACTCAAATTCCATTCCTACCGCCCATTAATTATTTGTGGATATTATATCAGAAAACGGCTGACTAATTGCACCTAAAACTTTAACCATCCCCTTTAAATAAATCCCCTTTTTCTGTTCGTCCCCTTTTTCTGTTAAGAAGCAGTGCAGGAGAGGGGAGGGACGAGGATAACTCAAGAGCATGCCCCTGAAGGCAGTAATCAGGGGTCAAAGGTCAAAAGTCAAAAATAAGGAATTATTTTTATATTTCTATTTCCATGCCATCATACGCAAGTTCAATTCCGTCAGGAAGCGATTTATTTGTTTCTTCAAAACCTATGTTATGACTTAAATGAGTTAGGATAGTTTGCTTTGGTTTTAGTTCTTGAACAAGTTCCACTGCCTGTGAAATACTAAAATGCGTTGGGTGTGGTTTTTCCCGCAATGCACCTAACACCAACACTTCAATGCCTTTTAACATCTCTTTGGATTTGTCAGGCACCAAACTACAGTCTGTTATGTAGCCAAAGTTTTCTATCCTGTAGCCAAAGATGCTCATTTGTCCATGCATGACATCCACTGGCTGAATCTTTATATCGCAAACCTCAAATGCAGAGGTAATCTTAAATATCTCAAGTTCTGGTTTCCAACTCTCTTTTTCCTCTGTTGTGAAGATATAATTAAACATCTCTTTTATACGATTTATTGTGAACTCACTGCCGTAACATGGGATTTTCTCTTTTTGAAGCATATTAAAACTTCGGAGTTCATCTATACCATGGATATGGTCTGCATGCGGGTGCGTGTATATGACAGCATCAATCCTCTGGACATTATTTGCAATTGCCTGCTGTCTTAAATCCGTTGATGTGTCAATGAGGATATTCTTACCGTTTATGGTTATAATCACTGATGTCCTTGTCCTTTTATCTTTTGGATTTGGGGATGTGCAGACACTGCATGGACAGCCTATTACAGGCACACCTGTTGATGTGCCGCAGCCAAGTATTGTGACCTTCAAAACATACCTCTGAGATAATAATGATTTGCCAAAAAATGCAACTGCTTTTTTTGAGTTTATTGTGATGGAGTATAATAAAAAAAGGTTAAGGTTGTCCATACAAAAACGACTGCATAAATCGACTGCATAAATCGCTTGACTTTCCTTGTTTTTTTTTATAAAAAAGATAGCATTAACAAAACATACATATTATAAAAATCCTTTTATATACGGAGGAAAAATAAATGCAACTTACAGGTTTGCAGTGGGGCGGTAAGTTATTAAGAAGGGTTGAATTCCAGTCAGCAGATATCCTCGGTCCTGAGGCAAGTGTGGATGAAATCAAAGACCTCATTAAGAGAAAGGGCATGGTCTTTATAAAGCCCTTGTTTAAGGGCGGTGTGGGCAAAAAAGGCAAATTAGGACTCATCGGCAAGGCTTCTGACATAACAGCAGCCCTTCAGGAAAAGGAAAGGCTATATTTTGCAAAACATCCATCAGGCACTGCAAAGGCTGACGGTGTTACATTTGAAGGGGCTGTGCCTGCCAAACATGAGGTGTATTTTTCAATATCAGAGTCTACAAAATTCCGTGCACCGACAATGACAATCACCCATCACGGCGGCGTTGACATAGAGGAACTCCCAAAGGCTCAAATCCAGGAAGTCCCCTTTGACCCGCTTACAGGGCTAAAGTCATTCCATATAGCAAACGCACTTGAGGAACTGGGCGCGCCGAGTGAAATCATAAGCCCGCTTGTTCAGAACCTTCCGAAACTCTGGACACTTTATAATAACTATGGGCTGAATGTGCTTGAACTGAATCCCATAAGGATGTCTCCTGATGCTGCAGGAAGGCTCGTGCCTGTTGCATGCGATTTTAAATGCTCCTTTGATATAGATGACCCTGCATGGAAGAGACTTGATTTACCCCCGCACCTCTTTGCCTCTGATTATTCAGAGTTTGAACAGGAAATCAATCAGTTAAGGACATATCAGGGGCAGAGCGATGTATTTGTTATAAATCCAAATGGCACAATTACAGCGCCTACATTCGGCGGCGGCGCCAATGCGCTTGTGACAGAACTCCTTGGAGAAAGGGCAACCATCTCATCCGATTTTGGAGGAAATCCTCCCTATGACAAGATGCTGAATATATCAAAGATAGTCTTCAAATACTGGCTCAAGCAGTCCAATGTGCTTTTTATCATAGGCGGCAAGGCGAACAATACGGATATATACGAGACATTCAGGGCAATGGCAGATGCACTGCGGTGGTATTTCCAGACCCATGGTCCTGTGCCGCTCTTTGTTGTTGTTGGAAGGGGCGGTCCAAACCTTATAAGGGGCATGTCATATATGAAGGATACAGTGGAGTCTTTAGGGCTGCCATACAGATTTTTCGGTTTTGACAGCGCAATGTCAGAGGTTGTCAATTACGCCCTTAAGGTGGATACATGGATGGAAAAGGAAGGGAAAAAACTTATAAAGGAAAAGATGGGGATCTCTTAAATAATTAAGAATTACGAATTATGAATTACGAATTAAAGGAGAGATTATTATGCATAAAGTAGGGGTAAAGAAATTTCCATATTATGTAGGGATTAACTCTTTAAAAGATATCGCAACAAAACAAGATAAGATTTGCGTCCTGAATATACTCGGCAATGAAAGTAAAAGCGTTACCCCTGTAAGCCATGAATATTCAGGAGGCAATGTGGTATTTGGCACAGGTCCAGGAAGGTCAGGACAGGTCCTTGAGACAAAACTCGGTCCGATACCTGTATATAATTCTATAAAAGAGGGCATGGCAGCAGGGCACAGGTTCAACACAGCAGTAATATATCTGCCGCCGTCAGGCGTAAAAGACGGTGTTGCTGAGGTTGTAATTAAAAACCCTGACTTAAAGAAGATAATAATACTCACAGAAAAGGTTTCTATCAATGATGCAAGAATCATAAGGGCAATATGCCAGACAAACGGTATTGATGTATTCGGAGGCAACTGCCTTGGTGTAGCGGATGCATGGAACCATATAAGGATTGGCGGGGCATTGGGCGGCAACAAACCTGAAGAGTCCCTTGTTAAAGGCTCTGTTGCTATCTATTCAAATTCAGGCAACTTTACAACAACCATTGCAACCTATCTCATCACAAATGGATGGGGCACAACCATATCCATATCCAGCGGAAAGGATGTATATATCCATTTTGCCCCAAGGGAATTTTTTAATGCACTTGATAATGATGAAAGGAGCAAGGGCGCTGTAATATATGCTGAACCCGGCGGCTACTATGAATGTGAACTCGATATAAATAAGCCAACTGTTGCCTGTGTTGTTGGTCGGTGGAAGGCAAAACTTACAAAGGCATGCGGCCATGCCGGCTCCCTTGCCGGCTCAGGCGATGATGCAAAGGCAAAGGAAAAATGGTTTATGGACTATTTTGGCGTCAATGACATTTATACGCCTGAAAAGCCTGTATTCAGCAAGAAAGGGGCGGTTGTTACAAATATAGCGCATATACCTGAGGCGCTTACAAAGGTTATGGAATTAAATAAAATCAAGCCTGATTTTGCGCCTATGGGAGACCTTTCATTAAAGTGCTGGTTTGGAAACAATCAGGGCATAAAACTTTCAAAAGAACTTGATGTAAATATTGTTCCTGCAATTCCGCCTTATAATGAACAGATAGAGATAATAAGCAAACAGGTTGGCGCCCAGTATCCAAGGCAGTCCATGAAAGATTGCAGCGGCGCATCCATGATGGATGCAAAAACACAGGTAACAAAGGTTCATAATGTTTCTATTCTTGACGCATCAAAAAAATCACTGGAAGAAAATTTGGTCTTTTCCCTTATCAAGGATTATCCTGACGCATATGGAAAAGGTCTTGCGAATATAGCATTCAATGCCTATGTAAATATGAATGGAGATAATGCCGTTATTGCTGCAGACGCATCAAGGGATGCTGAAAACTCGCCAAATACTGTGCTGTCGTCTAGTATATCAATAATCGGCAAGGGCAGGGTTAAAAATGCTATGGATGCATCAGCCCTTTTATCAGAACTATTCCAGCACACGAAGATTCAGAATGCGTCCGATAAATTTGATTATTCAAATATCCTGAAGGGATTGAATGCAGAGCAGAAGGGTTTGTTGAAAATAGAAAAGAATGACACCCTTGCAGACATACTGCTTGCACAAACTAAAAAACTCGGCAAATCTGTATTTATAGATTTCGTTAAGGATGCCGCTGACAGCAAGCCTTCATCTGATGCGCTCCTTGCTGCAATATGGACAACCATTGCGTGGGGTGCCTTAATGAAGAAAAAGATTTCAAGGACAACCATTATAAGCCTGCCTTGGTATTCAAGAATCTTCTCTAGTTTTGTAGGCTCAAGCGTTTCTTCTGATAAACATAAAAAAGACAGTTTCTGCGGTGTGGACAATAAAGAACTCATTGAAAAATGGAGTTTCACAGAAACCGCATTCCTTGCCCTCATCGGAAGGAATCCTTCTCAAGATGAACTCTTTGAGTTTTCAATGCTGTTGGGATTGATTATATCCAATGGTCCAGGCACAATATCTGCACAAGGCTGCAAAGGCGGAGTGAGCGCTGACGGACCCGAAGATCCAACAAGGATTCAAATCAACAAGGCATTTGTAGGTTTCTTGACACATACAGGTTTCGCCCACGGAGGCAACGGCTATGAGGCGATTGCATTCCTTATAGACAGATTTAAAGATAAAAATTTAAAGAGCCCTGCTGATAAAAATCACGGTCTCAATCTAAAGGCAATTGCTGATGAGTATGCAAAGTGGTACGGCAAATACAAGGCAAAAGAAAAGGCAGCAGGAAATATAGAGTATATGAAGGTGCCATGCGTCAACCACCCTGTATTTAAAGGCAAGGCTGTGAATTACGACCCTAGAGAAAGGTTTGTCCACAGCCTGTTTGAAGAAAAGGGGATATATAATATGTTCCTGGATTTCTATCATAATCTTGTCCAGTCGTTATTTGACAACAAGGTCAGCGAAAATGTCTACTGCGTAAATGTTGACGCTGTTATTGCAGTAATACTTTTAAAAATGGTATGGCAGCCGTTTAAAACAGGCAAAATAACCGAAAAAGAGATTGAGACAGCGGCATTTACCACATTCCTGTTCGGCAGGATGATAGGGTGCGCAGCAGAAATAGACGACCATATAAACCGAGGCAGAAACATGGATACAAGGACAGCGGCAAGCAGTTGCGTGTTTGTAGGGTAGCCGAGCGTTTACAGATTATGGTTTGCTATTTTCCAACTTCCACTCCAGTTTCGCCTTTCCTACCGCACCTGTTAGGACAAGTTTAATAGATTTGGATGAAGGGGAGGGGAATGGTTCTTTGCCAGCAGGCAGATACTTTGGGAATTTTATTGTATAGCCATAACTCCAGAGGTCCATATAGGGGAAAAACTCTCTTATAAGAGGGTTATTTTCATCCACCCTTGTTATTTCAATGGGAGTGACCCTCTCCCCATTTTCTCCTTCCATGTATATATTCCAGATAGAGTCCTTTTTATCAAAGTCATTCCATTTCAGTTCCGGGGTATAGATGCTCAAAAAGAATTCGTTAAATCTTTCGCTGGTTTCCTTTTCTCTGGCAAGGATATTTTCTTTCTGCACAGGGTCCAGCATATACCTCCTTGCATATTCATCTGCATACATTTCTCTCCACTGCCATGATTTATAAGTAGCATATACATATAGTTTTGTCTCAAGGTTCTCGTAGACCTTCTGATTTTTTGTCCAATAATTAAGGACTGAAGAATAGTCTTTTTTAGGTTTGCCTATAACCTCATTATTTTTGAAGGCACAACCTGTAGAGACAGTGATTAGTAAAAAGTGAATAGTGAATAGTAAGAACAAAAGCCTAAAATTTGTAATTTGTAATTTGTAATTCGTAATTGTCTTCTGTATCATCCTATCCTCCCACTATATCTTCCTTGGTAAATATTACCTCAAATCTATAGCCTGCATTTTTTATGTTTTCAGCGCCACCTTCAAGCCTATCAACCATAGCAAATATAGCAGGGACTTTCAAGCCTTCTTCTTCAGCCTTTTTTGCAGCGCTTATAGAAGATGAACCTGTTGTAACAACATCCTCAACTATGAGTACATTTGCACCTTCCTTGATATTTTTCTTCCCTTCTATCCATAAACCCAGTCCATGTTTTTTAGGCTCTTTTCTTATTATAAATGATGGGATTGGGTTCCCCTCCATGAAACTTACAATTGATATTGATGTAACAATTGGGTCAGCGCCCATTGTGGGTCCGCCTGCAGCATCTATCTTTAGTCCTGAATTTTTAATCATCTCATAAAATATCTTACCAACCAGATATGCACCTTCAGGGTGAAGGGTAGTTTGTCTTAAGTCTATATAAAAATCACTCTTCCTGCCTGAGGCAAGGACCACAGCTTTTTTTTCATAAGATTTTTTTTTTA
>JACRPW010000031.1:10727-36029 GCA_016223005.1 Deltaproteobacteria bacterium
TTTTCTTTTATGATTTTAAGGAGGAACGGTTTATACTGATTTGTCATGATGATTTTTATCCCCCATTTTTATAGTTACAAATCTGCCTGCTATTTAAATAACATCATCTGAGGTTCTTCTCTTTCAGCAGAAAATCCCACAGGGTATTTTCCTGTAAAACATGCATCACAGAAACTACTGCCTGCGCCTGATACAGCCTTGTAAAGTCCTTCAATACTCAAGTAGCCAAGTGTGTCAGATGTAATATAGGTATTTATCTCAGCAGCACTATGGGATGAGGCAATAAGTTCCTGACGGGTCGGAGTATCTATTCCATAAAAACAGGGGCATATAGTTGGTGGAGAGCTTATCCTCATGTGAACCTCTTTCGCACCCGCACCCCTTATCATCTTGACAATCTTTCTGCTAGTTGTTCCCCTGACAATAGAATCATCTATTACCACTACCCTTTTGCCAGTAAGCACCTCTTTTACTGCATTAAGTTTTATCTTTACGCCAAAATGACGAATAGAGTCCTTTGGCTCTATAAATGTCCTTCCGATATAGTGATTTCTTATAAGCCCCATTTCAAATGGTATTCCTGATTTTTCTGCAAATCCTATTGCAGCAGGCACCCCTGAGTCTGGAACAGGTATTACAATATCAGCATCTATGGGATGCTCCGCTGCCAGTTGTCTGCCAAGATTTTTTCTAACTGCATAGACATTTGCACCAAATATACTGCTGTCAGGCCTTGCAAAATATATAAATTCAAATATACATGGTGTAAACCGTGTCTTATCAAAAGGCTTGAATGATTGGATGCCATTTTTATCAATCAAGATAATCTCACCCGGTTCAATCTCTCTTACAAAATCTGCCTCTATAAGATCAAAGGCGCATGTTTCAGATGCTATTACCCATGAATCTTTAAGTTTTCCTAATACCAGCGGTCTGAAACCATTCGGGTCCCTTGCAGCAACCATCCTTGTCTCTGTGAGGAAGACAAATGAATATGAACCCCTTATCATCTTCAAGGCATCTATAAGTCTATCTATAAGTGAGTTGTTTTTGGATGTTGCCAGAAGATGTATTATTATCTCAGTATCTATGCTTGACTGAAATATTGAACCATATGCCTCAAGTTCAGCCCGCAGCATAGCTGCATTTACAATATTACCGTTATGTGCAACCGCAATACTGCCTCTTGAATAGTCAACAACAAAAGGCTGGGCATTCTTAATATGGCTTTCCCCTGTTGTAGAATATCGGACATGACCTATAGCAGAACTACCCGGAAGTTTTTTTAAAACATCCTCTTTGAATATATCTGCTGCAAGCCCCATTGCCTTGTGAGAATATAGTTTTTTGCTGTCAGATGAGACAATCCCTGCACTTTCCTGTCCCCTGTGCTGCAAGGCATACAAACCAAGATATGTCAGGTTGGAAGCCTCTGGATAGTTATAAATACCGAATACACCGCATTCATCTTTATATTTATCAAACATCGGTTTATCCTTTAAGTAATTTTTCCAAAGAACCCTGCCATGCCATCCTTAATTTATTAACTGAAATATCAATCTTATCATTTATTTTGAGACAGATGCTTTATGCCTGTCTGCAATTTCCATGAATTCTTTCAGATTTTTTTCTTCAAGGGTTACGATAATCCTTGACTGGGTTTCGCCAAATAATAAAGAGTCAGTTCGGAGTTCAGAGTTCGGAGTTTGGAGTGTAGATTTAAAATTAACTATTGCACCTATATGGCCATTTGCCGGAGAAGAGATGCAGCATTCTGCTAGGGCTACTGCCAACCCTCCCTCTGACAAGTCATGGGCTGATTTGATTATACCGCTATTTATTGCCTGTAAGCATGCATCCTGAATATTTTTTTCCATATCAAGATTGATTTCAGGGGTTTTCCCTTTATCCATATTATGTATAACCTTTAGATATTCGCTCCCTCCAAGTTCTTCCATTGTTTCACCAATTAAAACAATAACATCCGCTTCATCTTTAAACCATTGTGTTACATGAAGGGTTATATCCTCCAGTAAACCAACCATTCCTACAGTTGGTGTAGGATATATAGAATTTCCTGATGTTTCATTATAAAGACTTACATTTCCGCTTATGACAGGGATTTCAAGTTTTAGGCAGGCATCCCTCATTCCCAATACTGCCTGTTCAAACTGCCACATGATTTCAGGTTTTTCAGGGTTTCCAAAATTCAGACAATCTGTAATTGCTATTGGTTTTGCACCCGAACACACAAGGTTTCTTGCTGCCTCTGCAACAGCGATAGCACCGCCTGTCCACGGCTCTAAAAAACAGTATCTTGAATTGCAGTCAGTGGTTACTGCAATGCCTTTTTTACTGCCTTTAATCCTTATAACAGCAGCATCTGAACCGGGAAGGACAACAGTATCAGTCCTGACCATATGGTCATATTGAGTATAAACCCATCTCCTGCTTGCTATATTTGGTGATGACAAAAGTGTAAGCAAGACCTCATTATAGTCAGAGGGGAGGGGGATGCTGTTCAAATCAAGATTCTGGATATCTGCCTGCCATACAGGTCTTTTAACAGGTCTTTTATATACAGGTGCATCGTCTGTTAAGTATTTTACAGGTATCTCTGCAACAGTTTTATCCCCTTCCTTTACCCTTACCAAACCATCATTAGTAACCCTGCCGATTACAGCAGCGTCCAGATCCCATTTATGGAAGATCTCTTTAACCTTTTCCTCAGTGCCGCTGCGGACAACCATGAGCATCCTCTCCTGAGATTCAGAAAGCATAACCTCATAGGATGTCATACCGTATTCCCTTCTCGGAACAAGGCATGTATCTATCTTAATCCCTGTCCCTCCCCTTGAAGCCATTTCAACTGATGATGATGTGAGTCCAGCAGCACCCATGTCCTGAATACCAACAATATAGTCTGTCTCAAATATCTCAAGACATGCCTCCAGAAGAAGTTTCTCTGTGAATGGGTCTCCTACCTGAACTGTTGGCCTTCTTTCTTCGCCGCCTTCTCCAAATACATCCGATGCCATTGTTGCACCATGTATGCCGTCTCTGCCTGTCTTAGAACCCACATACATAACAGGGTTTCCAATACCCTTTGCTACACCTTTAAAAATCCTATCATTTTTCATTATGCCGACTGTCATGGCATTTACAAGACAATTTCCATTGTATGATTCATGAAAGTATATCTCTCCGCCAACAGTTGGCACACCGACACAATTGCCATATCCTGCAATGCCTGCTACAACACCATCTATGAGGTGCCTTGTCTTTGGATGTTCTAATGAACCAAATCTTAAAGAATTCAGAATGGCTATTGGTCTTGCACCCATTGTAAAGATATCCCTTAATATCCCTCCAACACCTGTTGCAGCGCCCTGATATGGTTCAATGTATGATGGGTGATTGTGAGACTCCATCTTAAATGCCAGTGCCAGACCATCGCCGATGTCTACAATACCTGCATTCTCACCAGGGCCCTGAAGCACATATCTGCCTGTTATTGGAAAATTTTTAAGATGCACCTTTGATGATTTATAAGAGCAGTGTTCACTCCACATGACAGAGAATATACCAAGTTCCAGCAGATTTGGCTCCCTATCAAGAACCTTCAAAATCCTCTGATACTCATCGTCTGTAAGACCGTGCTGTTGTATTATGTCTTTGTTCATAAAAGGCTAATGGCTAATGGCTAATGGCTAATGGCTAATGGTTTTTCCCTTTTGCCATTTGCCTCTCGCCTTTAGCCTATTCTAAAAACACCCCCATATTTCTGAATTTGTTATACCTTTTTTCATATCTCGTCTCTTTTGATAAGGTTTTAAGTTCTGCAAGATTCCTTTTTATTATATTCTTTAATCTCTTTGCCATAGATTCTGCATCCCTGTGTGCGCCGCCCTGCGGTTCCTTTACAATTTCATCTATCACCTTAAGTTCCAGAAGGTCTTTTGAAGTCAGTTTCATTGTGTTTGCTGCAACCTCTGCCTTTGTTCCATCCTTCCATAAGATAGCTGCACACCCTTCAGGAGATATAACAGAATATGTGGCATATTCAAGCATAATAGTTATATCACCGACACCTATTGCAAGCGCGCCGCCGCTTCCACCTTCACCAATCACAACCACAATTATAGGCACCTTTAACCGTGACATTACTAATAAATTCTTTGCTATTGCCTCTGCCTGACCCCTTTCTTCAGCACCTATACCTGGAAATGCCCCGGGTGTATCAATGAATGCAATAATAGGTTTATTGAACCTCTCTGACATGCTCATAAGTCTGAGTGCTTTTCTGTAACCCTCGGGACCAGGCATGCCAAAGTTCCTTAAAATCTTTTCCTTTGTTGTCTTGCCTTTTTGATGACCTATAACCATAACTGTTTCACCATCCAGCACTGCCAGACCTCCGACTATTGCAGGGTCATCCCTGAAGTTTCTGTCCCCATGCAGTTCTGTAAAGTCGGTGAATATATTGGAGATATAATCCAGTGTATAGGGACGGCAGGGATGTCGGGCAAGTTGAGCTATCTGCCATGGCGAAAGTTTTGAAAATATACTGGCAGTAAGTTTTTCTATCTTTTTTTCAAGCCCCTGTATCTCATCTGCCAGATTCGTATCTGAAAACTGCTTAAGTTCCTCTACCTTTCTTTCAAGTTCAACAATCGGCTTCTCAAAGTCAAGATACTGCTGAAGCACCATAAATTTCCCTCCTGATAAAACGGATTTTAACATAACAGAAAATAGTGGGTTCTGCAAGAAAACAAAAGCCTTGCACGGTCTAAACAAATTTGATAGGTATAAGGTATGAATAAAAAAAAGGACATCTTTATAAAATTATTAAATGACCCTGATGAGTCCATCAGAAAATGCGCATCCAATTCAATAGAAAAGATTGAAATTAAAGAGAATATCAATATCTTTGAAAACTATATTGAATCAGGCAGCCTTACCCAAAAACTTAATGCAATCTTTGCACTTGGAAGATTAAGGGGCAGCAGGGTACTATCCATACTCTTGAAGGCAGCAAATGACCCTATAGAAGATGTAAGGGCATCTGCAATAAGGGTTCTTGGCGAGATTGGAGATAATAAGATACTATCTTCTATTATTGAGTTTTTAAATGACCCTAGTCCTGTTGTAAAAAGTGTTGCAGTAGAGGTGGCGGGCAATCTTAAAGACCCGCGTCTTACTGATTTCATTATATTAATGACGCAGTCGGAAGACCATAGTGTCGTTGAAAAGTCAATAGAGGCACTGGGCAAGATAGGCAGTGCAAAGGCAGAGGAAACATTAATCAGATTTACGCTGTCAGGAGACCCTGTTTTAAAAAGGATTGCAGTTAATGCACTTGGGGATTTGGAGGTTTAACCTCTTTTGCCATAAAACTTCCAACATTGATATCTACTATACTTGGGTCTACTGACGAGATAATCCTGAGATGATTTCCTTGTCTATCTGATGCAGAAAAGTCAATGACATGAGGGTATCCAATCTTCATGCCATCTCTGTCAAATAATAATTTGATAACAGGTTTGTAAGTATTCTGCGGCTCAACCCTTATAACTATACCAACTTCATTTGTAGATAGTCTCACCAATGTTCCTACAGGATAGACTCCGAGCATATCTGTAAAAATCTTTAATATACGAGGGTCAAAATGCGTGCCTGATAGATTCTGCATAACCTCAAGTGATGCAGCAGGCGAGCATGCCTTTTTATATACCCTTACAGTTGTAAGTGCATCGTATGTATCTATGATGGCAATTATCATGCTTGTTGATTCAAGTCTTGTTTTTACTGCAGGATAACCTGTGCGGTCATACCGCATGTGGTGCTCAAATGCTATCTGAGGTATAGCCTTGTCTATACCTTCCATCTGGGACAGTATCCTTGAGCCTAGCATAGGGTGAAGTTTAATCGCTTCCCATTCCTTTACGGAAAGTCCGCCGGGTTTTTTAATTATATCCTCATCAATATTTGTCTTGCCAATATCATGGAGAATCCCTCCCATACCAATAGAGTGGAGTTTTTCGCCTGCGTAACCTATCGCCTTACCAAGGGCAACAGATAGTATGCCGACATTAACAGAGTGATTAAACAAATAGTCATCGTAACTTTTAATCATGGTGAGGCCTATCATAGCATTGCGGTCTTCAATTACATGGCATGCAATCTCTTCCATTATATCTGAAACCTTAGACATCATTGGTATCGTATCTGACTGAACCTGTGTAAATATCTTTTTTATAACACCGACTGCGTCATTGTATACCTCAAGGGGATTTCTTTTTTCTGCTGGCAATGACTTAAATACTATCCTTTCTATCCTGTATGATGAAACAATCGTCTTAAGTTCAGAGACAGTTATTTCTTCGCTATTTGATAGTATTGCAAAAAAGTTCTGGAACTCATCTTTAGAGAAACCTCTTTCAAAGATTATGCCTTCTACCTTTATCCTATCCATCTGAATCAGGATTTCTCCAAGAAACTTAATGGAATCAATAAATGGGATGCCATTAAAAACAATCACATCCTTTATCTTGCCGATGTAAACCCTTTGCTCGTTTTTTACGATGTCTGAGAGGGCTTGGTACACCTTATCAATAGGCTGTATGATGCCGGGGTGTCCGGGTGGATATAATCTTCTGCCCTTTAATGCACTATTCAAGTTTTTCAGAATGAATTCAATCAATATGCTTTCCATATATGTCCTTATCTTATTTCTTTAAGTATTTGTTCACATTTTTCTTTTAAATGGTTTTTTGCATTTTTTAACACCGCTTCTATTGCATGGATTGCCTCTTTACCGCCTATTCTGGCAACGGCTTCTAGGGCAAGCATCCTCAATTCTTCATGTTTGTCCTTTCTAAAAAATGCCTTTGATTTGAGAATATCTATAAGCCCTGCCCATGCTGTCTTATCGCCGATATTAATAACAGCCTTTAAAGCCTCTTTCCTGATATCTGTATTATCATGCAGTATGCCCTTTTGCAGCGCCAGTGCCATCAGAAAGGGAACAGATGAGCGGTCTTTCAATGAACTCAAAAGCAATATGGTATGCAAAATTATATCTTTTTCTTTTGTCTGCAGCATCTGAATAAGTATATCTAAAGATTCTTTTAATGGGATTTTTGCAATGGCGCTCAAAACCTCTTTTTTAACCCTCATATCATGATGCTTAAGAAGTGGTTTTAATTTCTCAAGGGATCCATGGCAGCCTATATGTCCGACAAGTGAGACCATCTGCCTTACAATAAACCATCTGCCATCATGCAATAATGATTCTGCCTCTATCCTTGCATCTTCACCAAGCATGACAAGGATGTTAAAGATACCTTTTCTGATATGTATATCATCTGCCTCTATAAGTGTATTTATAAGATGACTTGCACATTCCCTGCTGGTGTTTAAAAATACCTCTCTAATAACATCTTTTTTACCTTCGTCCTTTTTGCAGAATCTTGAGATGAGATACTTAATTGTTTCAGGGGTTACAAGTTCTTTTATGCCATTTTTTGCAGCGGTTCTTTGTTCATCATTTCTATCTGTCTTAAAAAAGGCATGTTCTGCAAAGACCATGATTACAGAAAATATATCTTCCTGCTGTCCCTTCTCTGTTAAAAGAAATTTTGCCATTACAAGAATCCTGTCTAGAAGATGCAGATATTCAGGGGTCATGTATTCTTTGTCAAGTTCTAGCAGCAGTTCCAAAATCCCTTTTTCCTTTTCTTCGGAATTGTTTTCTAAAGATTCTGCCACAACTTCATGAGCATCTTTTATACGGTGGATATCGTGGACCTCGTCAGGATATTCTTTCTCCAAACTTGGTAAATTCTTTTTTCTATCTCCAAGTTCTGTCAATCTGTCCGCCAGTTTTTCATAAGGAATTTCATTAACCCATATCCCTTTTATCCCTGCCTCATACAAAACCCTTTCAATGCCGCCAAGTCTCATGATATGTTCCGGGTGCATTTTTATAATGTGTAAAAAGTTTTTCAATTCTGGCAAGGTCAAATCCATAGTTAATCTTATCTCGTTTATTCGTCTTGTGAAAAATTCCCTTCCAATACCATCAATGCCTTTGCAAGCACTGCCAATAGGCATATTGCCTTCGTAAAACCCCTTTGTATCTATCTTCCATATTATATGGTCGTCAGATTTCAAGATGAGCGCCTTCATCTCTGAAAAGGCTTTGTTTAAGATTGTATCCAGATTTGGATGCCCTTCAGGATACAAGTGAATAGCCTTGACAGTTTTAATAAATTCTATTAGTATGGGTTCGGTATTTTGCAGCATTTTGGATACATAGAATAGCAAAAAGGTTTAATATGTCAATTATGAAAATAATTTGTGAGGAGGAGATACAGTGTATCATCCTTCAGGCATTAAAAGACTTGCTATAATTATATTTGGTTTAATATTTATATCTTATTTTGTTGTGCTGTTTGCAACAGTCCCTGTCATCTCATCAAGAACTGAAACAATCTTATCACCTCCGCCTGAGAAAAGTGAGACAATACCCCCTCCCATTCACACTGCTACACTAAAAATAAAAAAAAATGATACAATATTTACCCTTCTGTCATCTTTTGATGTTTCACCATATAAAATAAATGAAGTCATATCCAGCAGTAAAAATATTTATGATTTGAAAACTATAAAGACAGATGCAGATATAAAATTTTTCTTAGAGGGCAATGAATTCAGGGGACTCAAACTGCCCATAGATGGCCTTAATTATATCATAATTGAAAAAAAAGAAGATAAATTTATTGCCAGAAAAGAGCCGATAGAATACAAAACGATATTTGCATCTGCAAAGGGGACGATAAAAAATTCATTATATGAAGATGCTGTTTCATCAGGGGTTGACCCTGATGTTATAATGAACCTTTCAGATATATTTGCATGGGAGATTGATTTTACAAGCGAGGTAAGAGAGGGCGATACATTCAAGGTGCTTTATGAAAAGAGATACCTTGAGGACAGATTCGTCAAGAATGGAAGAATACTTGCTGCGCAGTTTGAAAATAATGGAAAACTATACCATGCAATATATTTTAAGTCTAAAGATGGCAAAGATGGTTATTATGATTTGAATGGCAACGCACTCTCAAGGCAGTTTCTAAAATCTCCCCTTAATTTCAGGCGAATATCTTCCTATTTCAGCCGCAGCCGGTTCCACCCAATACAGCGAACATATCGTCCTCATCACGGTATAGACTATTCCGCACCAATGGGAACCCCTATTGTTACAACAGGAGGTGGCAGGATTGAATTCATTGGATGGAAGTCAGGGTATGGCAAGGTTATTGTTATAAAACACAATAACACATATAAAACTATGTATGGTCATCTCAATAGTTTTGCAAAAGGCATTAAAACAGGTGGAGTTGTAAAACAGGGACAGGTTATTGGATATGTTGGTTCAACAGGGCTGTCAACCGGTCCGCATCTGCACTATGAGGTGAGAAAATCAGGAACCTTTATAAATCCCCTCAAGATGAACATCTCATATCAAAGGGTGCCTGTATCAGCAAGGTATATTCAGGATTTTAAAGGGACAAGGGATGATTTGATGAGGGGTCTCATGGCAGGGGTTATAACAGTTGCACAAAAAGATACGGTCGTCCATACGGACTAATGAGTGGAGGGGACTTAAATCTCTGTAAATAATAAAACTTGTCTTGTTATATTTGGTTCTATGAATACGGTCTTGAAGGCAGAAAAGATATTAAAGAGGCATGAAATACCTTTCAAACTTATGCCAACCCCCAAAAAGATAGCCTTGCATTGTGACATTTCTATTTTATTTGATGAATCAATGATGACGAATATCCAGACCATATTAAAAAATGCCTGTATTAAAGCAAAAGGCTATTATATTAAAAAAGGAGATGACTATGCCCATTATCCAAGTGGGCAGTAGACAAATGTTATCTTTTACGCTATTAGAAGAAGTAAACCAAAATTTCTAATGGAGTAAAGGGCTATCTATGACAATAACAAAGGTAAAGAAAAGGCTAAAGGTTGATTCATTGATTTCCGCTGTTGAGCGAAATATCCTGAAATGGATGCAGGAAGGTAAGACGAACGAAGAGATAGGTAAAATAATTGGGCTAACAAAATGGACCATTAAATATCATCTTAAAAATATCATGCAAAAACTTGATGTGACCAATCGGACGCAGGCTGTTAGTCAGGCTATCAGCCAGGGATTACTGCCCCCGATTAAAGCACAGGGTACTGATGACCCACCTCCTCAGAAAATAAAGGTAGGCATAGTCTGTCATGAAAATAGCGAAAACGATTTATTAAAACTATTCACGGAAGATCCGTATATAGAAATTGCAGGCATAACAGATATGGATCCTTTTTCCAGTAGTTTTAAACTTGCCAGAGATATGAATATACCGGTGTCAATAGATGTTAAGGCTATTATTGAAAATGGGGCTGATGTAATCATAAACCTTACTGATTCAAAAGAGGTGAGTGAAAAGATAAAGGGTGCAAAACCACCCACAGTAGAATTGCTTGACAATCTTTCATCAAAACTCTTGTGTCATTTCGCAGAGGAAAGAAGAAAAAGGATAAAGGACAGGGAAAGGGTTTTAAAGGAGCATGAGGCACTATACCATCTTGGGCTTGTTATAGAAAATATCGGCAGCATAAAGGATGCCTGCCTTGCTATCATTGATTATGCAACAAAATTGACCTCTACACCTGCCGGCTCTGTTATCCTTTTTAACGAAAAGAGTGAGGAACTAATCGTGGCAGCCACAAAGGGTTTCAGTGAGTCATTTCAAAAGATAGACAGATGGGAGATGCCGAAGGGTGGTTTAATCGGACACATACTAAACCAGAACTCTCCGCTTGTAGTAACTGA
Source organism: Deltaproteobacteria bacterium (assembly GCA_016223005.1). NCBI lineage: Bacteria > Pseudomonadati > Myxococcota > Myxococcia > Deltaproteobacteria bacterium. Next base: position 21,625 of record JACRPW010000031.1, read on the forward strand.
TATGAGGGACTATCCTGAACCTAATCAATATCTTATTAAAGAGGGTGTGAGGGCATTCATGGCATCCACCTTGGCTGTGGAGGGGAGAATTATAGGGCTCTTATATGTGAATGATTTTAAAAAGAGGCAGTTCAGAACAGAGGATGTTTCTCTCTTTTCACTCCTTACTGTATATGCTGCCCTGACTGTAGAAAGGGTGAAGTCTATAGAGGAAATGAAGACCTTAAGTATAACTGACGGACTTACAAAACTTTACAACCATCGTTATCTTATGGAGCAGATGTATAAGGAGTTTCAAAGGGCATCAAGGCATAAACATCGTCTTTCAATAGTTATGATAGATATAGACCACTTTAAAAAGTATAATGATGAATTCGGGCACCTTGAAGGGAATAATGTGCTCAAAGGACTGGCAAAGGTTTTCATGAATACAGTCAGGGTTACTGATATAGTTGGAAGATTTGGCGGTGAAGAGTTCTGTGTTATTTTGCCAGAGATGGATAAAAAAGGAGCGGCTGCATTTGCAAAAAGACTTTTGCGAGAGGTCAGTGATGTTTCATTTAACAAGAAGGTTACACTATCTTGCGGTGTTGCCGTATTTCCTGATGATGAAAAAACGCCTCTTGAACTTATAAAAAAGGCAGATGCATATTTATACAGGGCAAAGAAGAACGGCAGAAATCAGGTATGCTGCTGATTTCTTATTCTACAGTTACACTCTTGGCAAGATTTCTCGGCTGGTCAACATCAGTGCCTTTCAGCACAGCAATATGGTATGCAAGAAGCTGCAGGGGGATAGTCATGAGTATGGGCATTAAAAAATGAGTTGTGTTAGGTATTGATATTACCTCATCAGACGTTTCCGCTGCCTCTTTATCACCTTCATTTACAATAGCAATAATTCTGCCTCCCCTTGCCTTTACCTCTTCCATGTTACTAATGATTTTTGAATAGGTTTTATCCTCCGGTGCAAGGACGACAACAGGCATATCTTCATCTATAAGCGCGATTGGCCCGTGTTTCATCTCGCCTGCCGGATAACCCTCTGCGTGGATATATGAAATCTCCTTTAATTTTAATGCACCTTCAAGGGCAACAGGATAATTTATGCCTCTGCCAAGGTATAAGAAATCTCTGAAGTTAAAATACCTCTTTGCAATTGATTCAATCTCCCCATTAAGTGTCAGTATCTTTTCTATTTTATGCGGAAGTGTTATGAGTTCGTGCAGTAAGTCTTTTGCCTTATCCTGTGTAATCCTGCCAACTTTCCGTCCCATGTATATTGACAGAAGATAGAGTGCAGTCAGCTGTGTTGTGAATGCCTTTGTTGACGCAACGCCAATCTCAGGACCTGCATGCGTGTATATTATGCTGTCAGATTCCCTTGCAATGCTGCTCTCTATGACATTGCATATGGATATAATCTTTGCGCCTTTTTTCTTTGCCTCACGGATTGCTGCAATGGTATCTGCTGTCTCTCCTGACTGGGATATGCCTATAATCAATGTCCTGTTATCAACAATAGGGTCGCGGTAGCGGAATTCTGAACCAATATCAACCTCTGTCCTTATCCTGCAAAGTTCCTCAAACAGGAATTTCCCCACAAGTGCAGCATGCCATGATGTGCCGCATGCTACAATATAAGCCCTTTCAATTTTATCTATATGCTCTGCTATCTTAAAATCGTCAAAGATTACACTGCCTATTTCTTCAGAGACCCTTGTTCTGAATGTATCTGTTATTGCCCTTGGCTGTTCAAATATCTCTTTTAACATAAAGTGGCGGTAGCCGCCCTTTTCAGCCATTACAGGGCTCCAGTCTATTGCCCTCGGTGTCTTCTCTATCTCGCTGCCATCCAGTGTTTTGATAACAACCTTATCTTTTGACATAATAGCCATCTCGCCATCTTCAAGAAATGCCACACTTCTGGTTTTATTCAGGATTGCTGTAATATCAGATGCAATAAAGTTTTCACCCTTGCCAAATCCAACAACAAGTGGACATTCCTTTCTTGCTCCAATAATCTTATCAGGCTCATCTTTACTTATCACAGCAATGGCATACGAACCTTTTACTATTTTAAGAGATTCTCTTACTGCATGTTCAAGATTGTTTCCATCTTTGATTTTGCGGGATATGAGATGTGCTAAAATCTCCGTATCTGTTTCTGACTTAAATCTTGCCCCTTGTTTTGTTAAGGATTCCTTTAAACTTAAATAGTTTTCAATAATGCCGTTATGAACAACAGCAACGCCGCCCTCTATATGCGGATGGGCATTTTCCTCTGAAGGTCTTCCGTGAGTCGCCCACCGCGTATGCCCTATTCCGACATTTCCTTGGACAGGCATTTCATTTAATCTGTTTTCAAGGTTTATGAGTTTGCCGGCGCTCCGACGCGCCTCTACCTTATCATTGTCAATGACTGCAATGCCGCTTGAGTCATAGCCTCGGTATTCCAGTCTTCGCAGTCCGTCAATAAGGATGCTGCTTGCGTCTTTGTTTCCTATATAGCCTATTATTCCACACATAAAATATGATTAGTTCACGCTGAAAAACACCCCAACCCATGCTTTGCATGGGTGACCCCTGTGTCGTCGCTGCGGCTTCTTCGCTCAACATACTTTGTAGTTGCCCAATTTATTGGGCGCATTTAAGACGCAGATAAATCCGCTAAACTACAACCGCCTTGCATCTGAAACTTTTTACTTTGCCGTGAAAAAACTACTCCTTTCAGCAAGTTCAAGATTGCAACAGAATGATTTTACTTTAGTTTTCTCATTATAAACAAATACTTAAATCCTCTCAAATAAAAATTGAACCGCCTTGCTCTATTGTGCCACAAAGGAGTATTTGAAGTTTGATTTTTTCTCGTTAAACAAATAATATCAATTGGCTCAAAATATTTTTCAAGTCGTTGATAAAGTAAAAATCCAGTCGGTGTAAATTTCTTTTTTATCCATTGGTCGGCAATGACCCAGCCCATCGCCTTGTCTGGTTTCAAAATTCGCGCAATTTCGGAAGCGACTTTTTCCAATTCGTCATAAAACTCTATTTTCTCGCAAGAAATTTTTCCGATACACTGCTTCTCATCTGAATACTTAATATTGTCAGAGTAAGGCGAATCTATAAAGACAAAATCAACACTGTCGTCTTTGAGCGGGATTTTACGAGAGTCGTTTTTAATTACATCAGGTCTAACTATATTCAAATCATAGCCGATAACTTCTCTGTTCAATTCTTTTGCCACATCAATTGTTGTTCCACTCCCGCACATAGGGTCAACAACTAAATCGCCCTCTTTTGTATATCTCTGGAGTAAATTCCAAATAACAAACGCGGGTGTAACACCGTTGTATTTATTATTTCCGTGGGGTTTATCGCCATAGTTTTGTCTTGGAAAATCCCAAAGCGTTGTTGATTCAATAATTAAATCATTAGACATAGTTCTTTATTTGCTCACAATAAAAACTCATGGTTTTAGTAAAAATCAAATTATTTATTGAACTGTTTTCGCCCGACTCAATTTTAGTTAAAAGAACTTGACAAAATAAAAGAAGCTCTCTTAACGCAACTATTTTCTGATATTGCTTTGAGTTTCTTTTATATATTTGCCAATCGGAAATCTTGTGAGTTTCTTTAATAACTTTTTTCCACGCTAATTTTATTTGTGATTTTGTCATATTTATTTGAGTAATTTTTTAAGATCGTCAATGAATTTATCGAAAGTTTTTATTTTTTCGCTTTCTTTCACCACTTCCTCCGTCATGATATAAGCCCCATCCAAATCTACTTCTACTATCGCTCTACTTTTATTCATGTTTTTATTTTCACTAAAATTGCCATCTTCATCTGGACTTACAAAAAATACTTTGATGTGCTTGGTTAGAGGATAATTTTTTATTTTGAAGTTCCAATACCCAGATTGTGCGATTCTTTCTCGTAATGTTGATTTGCTGGATAAAACAGCGACAACTTTTGTATCTTCAGGGTTATAAATTACTAAATCAACATCAGGAATATGAAAACCAAATTTTCCAAAATCAACAGACAGGTTTTTCTTAACTTTTTGTAACTCTATAGATAAATTTTTAGGATATGTCCGTTCAAATTTTTTACCAGCTACTAGTCGCAAATTTAATCCTGCCACTTTCTCTTTAAGAATATGGTCAATCAACTTTTCTAAAGCATTGCCCTTAAACCCTTTCCATGATTGCTCGTGGTCTTTTTTGGGCGTAGGATTTTTCAAAAAATCCTTATAGTGCATATCCTTTGCTTCTCTTAATATTTTAGAAATATACTTATAGGCATTATCTCCGTAAGATTTTTTGTATTTTTCGTAAATGTCAATAATGTCTTTTATTGTCATAATTTTATTTTTCCATTACTAAAATGTATTCGGTAGGATAAGCATAGGTTTTATTCTTATCCGTTATCCTCGCAAACCTGCCAGTTTTTTCGTCTCTCACAGATGGCAAGTTTTTTGACGGTATTTCTCTTTTGATAATGTTGAGAATTTTTAAACCTAGATTTTGTAATTGCTCTGCAAAAACTTCTGCGTTTAATATTTCAACACCCTTTAAACTGGTATTGCCGATAACAATACAGGTTTTACCGCCTTTTTTCAGCATTCTTTTCATTTCAGCAAAAACTTGGTTCATTTCGCTAAAATAGGTTGAAACTTCTTCTGCGGTCTTTTTGTCTTTTCCCAGCAATTCATTTCTTATTTTTTCAGCCAGCACGCTATTTAAAACTAAATCTTTTTTGTTGTGGTAAGAAGTGCCAATAAATCTTTTGCGAAAATCGCTTAAATCTTTTGTGTATTCCATCCACAAAGCGGTTAATTGGTGTAAATCAGCATATTCATAAGAGGTAACATATGGCGGCGAAGTAACGACCAAACTAACAGCGTTATCTTTAACTGGAATTGTTCGAGCATCTGTGCAATAAACTTGGCTCGGCACTTCAAGATGATTTCTCTGTTTTGACAATTCATAAAATCGAGCATTGCCTCTCATCATCATTTTTACTTGTTTGAAAAATGTCTGTATTGGGTCAGACGGCTTTTTGATTAGGTCTCTTGTCGGCTTATTGCTTTTTTGCAGCCAAATAGAACAATTTTTGAGAATATTGGAAAAACCGCAATAAAAGAAGTCTCTAATATCTCGGTCTCTTAGTTTTAAAATCTCGGTAAAGATAAAAGCAAGTTTTCTTTTTTCTTCAGGTTTGAACCAGTAATCAATCCTTTCATGTTCAGGGGCTTTCACTTTTGTGTCTTTGTTGTAAGTATCTAATTTTCCTTTCAGTGCGGTAAATACCCTTTCAACTTTCTTTGGATCAATGGGAGTGATTTTTGCTTTTGTGATGAGCACGGCGACAGGATTTATATCAACGCCAATTGATAGCCGTCCCATTACTTTTGACTCAACGAGTGTTGTTCCGCAACCGCCAAAAGGGTCAACGATTAAATCGCCCTTGCTTGTGTATTTTTCTGCCAAACGAGAAACAATTTGAGGAATAAACTTTGCAGGGTATCGATGATAGCCGTGCGTGATATATGCCGTGTCTTTCCGTGTCTTATCGGAAAAAGACCATGAGTAATCAATTTTGGTTTTATTCAATAATGAAATGATGGTTTGGCTCATATTATTTTGTCTTTATTTATCATCTGTTCTGTATGCTGCTTTTGCCATAATTCTCCAATGAGTATATCCAGTAGTCTATTGCTACTCACTCTTTTTTTCCAGTCCTTTCTTTTTAACCCATCCTTTAATATTTCTCTGCTGAACCCTTGATAACGCAAGCGCATCTTTCGGCACATCCTTTGTAATTGTAGAGCCTGAACCGACATAGGCATTCCTGCCGACCTTAACAGGCGCAACAAGTTGCGTATCGCTTCCGATGAATGCGTTGTCTTCAATTATGGTCTGATGTTTTTTTATGCCGTCGTAGTTGCAGGTAATTGTGCCAGCGCCGATGTTTACATCTTTTCCGATTATTGCATCGCCAAGATATGACAGGTGGTTTGCCTTTGAACCTTTGCCGAGCCTTGTTTTTTTTACCTCAACAAAATTTCCAATCTTCGCATTATCTTCTACAATAGTTTCAGGTCTGAGCCTTGCAAATGGGCCTATTGAAACATCTTTGCCTATTACTGAATTTTCAATAACTGAAAAATTTTTTATCCTTGAATTATCGCCAATCCTTGAATTTACTATTTTGCAGCCATGTTCAATAATGCAATTTTTGCCTATTTGTGTGCTGCCCTCCAAAAAAACACAGGGATATATAACTGTGTCCATTCCAATCTTTACGGTCTTGTGAATATATGCTGCCTCAGGGTCAATGAGTGTAACGCCTGAAAGCATGAACTCATTATTGAGCCTTTCCCTCATCTCTTCATTTGCCTCTGCCAGTTCAATCCTGTTATTTATACCCAGTACCTCTTCTGGTGAGGTGTGAACGAGAGTTGATACCTTTCTGCCCTGTCGGACAGCCATCTCTATCAAATCAGGGAGATAATATTCACCCTGCCTATTTTTATTTTTAATCTTTTTGAGATTTGAAAACAGGAATTCTTTTGATACACAGTAGATGCCTGTATTGATTTCCCTGTTCTTTCTTTCTTCATTATCAGCATCTTTATCTTCTACAATCTTTATAACCGAATCATCTTTATCCCTGCAAACCCTGCCATAACCTGTCGGAATAGGAATAGTTGTGGAGATAAAGGATAAAACTGCATTTGATTTTTTGTGGTTCCTCAAGAGGTCTTTTATGGTTTCTTTTGTAATAAGAGGCACATCACCTGACAGTATCAAGATGTCTCCTTTAAAACCCTTTAAGACGCTCTCTGCACACATAACAGCATGGCCTGTGCCAAGTTGTGGTTCTTGTGTAACATATTTGAGAATTGAGAGTTGAGAGTTTAGAGTTGCTATTACCTTTTCTCCTTCATGTCCAACAACGACAATAATTTTTTTTACACCAACGGATTTTGCAACCTCAATCGGATAGAGTGCCATTGGCATACCAGCAATCAGGTGGAGAACCTTTGGGATAGCAGACCTCATCCTTTTACCCATGCCTGCAGCAAGTATAATTACAGCGATATCTTTCATCTCTGTATCATTCCTTTATAAAGGCATATTGAACGACGAAAGGGAGGGTTAATAGGGGAGGGGACTTGGATTTTTAGCTTATACATCTTTTTAAACCTTCAAGTTTTTCTTTATATATTTCCAAATCCTTGTCTGAAAAGAGGACACATCTCACTATCTTTAATCCCCTATTTGCCCTTATAAAATCTATGATGGTCTTTAATGCAATCTCTGATGCATCTTCTATCGGATAACCGTAAACGCCGGTAGATATTGATGGAAATGCAATGCTATTTAACCCCGTTTCTTTAGCAATTTCAAGAGATTTTTTATATGCACTAGCGAGGAGTTTACACTCACTATGATTACCATCTTTATACATTGGTCCAACAGCATGTATTACATATTTTGCCTTCAGATTTCCGCCTGTAGTCAGAACAGCACTCCCTGTTGGACAACCTCCAATCTTCTTGCATTCCTCCATAATCTTTGGACCACCTGCCCTATGGATTGCACCGTCAACACCGCCTCCGCCAGCAAGCCTTGAATTTGCTGCATTTACTATTGCATCTACAGATTCATTTGTTATATCGTCTCTGATAATGGAAAGGATTGTATTGTTTATTGTTACATCCATATAGGAAGCCTCTACTTAAAAACCACCGAGTCTCAAGGCAACAGCAGAAAATACTATAAATATTGCTACAACTAGGTTTGTCCTGCCAATGTATCGTGCAATAGTCCCTGCCAATGCATTATGTCGGGCTTTTGGACCAAATACAAAATCATGGAAAAGACTGGAAATAACAATGTATGTAACAAGCGAGAGTTTAATTATTAGTGTTCTGCCGAATGCACTGCTATAAAATTCTTTACTTAAGAGAGTTTCTAAAGAAATGCCCATTAAAAAGATATTTGAATACCCTGTAACCAAAAGAGATATAATGGCAATCCAGCCCCAGAATCTGAATCTTTTGCCAACCATCTGATATATATTAGATCTTTCACCAGGGTCATTGATTGTCTTTAAAAATGGTGCAATAACAATTACAAAAAATATCATGCCGCCAATCCAGAGCATGGAAGATAATATATGTATTAAAAGAGATATGGTCAGCATAAATCAGGTATCAGGTTTTACTGACAGACGAAACTACTTGGACACTATTGCATGTCGCATAAGATATATTATGTAAAGTAATGCAAAGGTATTACTTTACATAATATTAAACTTTAGACTTCGTGTCACTCTGCCTTTAAAATCCCTCCACCCCATGTTCCAACCAGTAGATTACCATCTCTATCTGTTGATATAGTTTGTATAATGCGATTTACCATGCCTTCGCTTACATCTTTCCATTCAAAACTGCCTTGCTTTAAAAAAAATAATCCATCGTATGTGCCTGCGTATATATTGCCATTCACATCCTCATGTAAAGACAATATCCTCTTATTCAATAAACCCTTACTGACATCCACCCATGATTTACTACTGTCTTTTTTTACATAGACACCACTGCCGTCTGTGCCAATATATATATTGTCATTGTCTATTGTAATAGACAGAATAATAGTATTCTTAATGTTACTTGTTATATTCTCAAAAACCCATTGACTATTTTTTATATCCTTAAAGCCCTTAAACACCCCATCATATGTTCCAACATACAGTATCCCTTTTGAATCAAATTTTACCGCAGTAATCCTCTTATTTGTAATGCCATTATCTAGTTCTTTCCATGATTCACCTCTATCTTTACTTACAAAAAGACCATCGCTATCAGTTCCTGCATACAAGGTATCGGCATCATCAATTGAAATAGTGGTTATATTTAAAAAAGCCGCAGCCCCTTGAACCCTATCCCATTTTTTTGTAGTCACATCATATTTGAAAACGCCGCTTGTGGTTCCTGCATATGTATTGCCATTAGAGTCTTTGACTACTGCATTAACTGACTTCCCGGAAAATATATCTATCTCTTTCCATTCAAATTCATTGATATTCTTTATAAAGAGTCCCCATGAAGTGCCTGATAATATTGTATTTTTATCATCAATAAAGATTGATTTGATTTGCGTATTGGTTATTCCAATATTCTTTTTCTGCCATGTTATGCCATTATCACGGCTAAAAAACAAACCCTTACCATAACTACCTGCCCACAATCTTTTATCTCTGGTTACCGTCACATTTTTTAGTATTACCCCTGTCAGCCCTCTCTGTTTCCATTCTTTAGTCTCTGAAATAAATTCAAATACACCATCTTCAGTTGCAGCATATATCACATTCTTATCAGGTGAGGTAGTCAGGTGCCGTGTATACGAATTTACACCCCCCTTGCTAAGATGTTCCCATTCTTTGCCGCCGTCTATACTCCTAAGTATTCCACTGCCCCACGCAGACGCATATATATGGTCATTTTTATCAATAACTATAGTAGGCAGTAGATATTCTATAAGACCAACAAACCTCCACCTCTGTCCTCCCCGCTCTATCTTATAAAGACCGCCTTCTGTTGCAGCAATGACATCACCATTCTTTTTAAAAGCAATGCCATTTACAAATGTGTTTTGCAACTCCTGATTTAAGAGTTCCCAATCCCTGCCGTTCTTCTCACAAACACCGCTTCCCCATATAGAGGCATATGTCACACCATCCCGGTTAATTATTATAAATGGTATTAACATTCCTGCAGAAGGTCCTGATTCTTTTACCCAATTTTTACCATTATTAACACTTCTAAATACCCCTGCTTTAGTGCCAGCAAAGATTGAACCATCATGCGGAGAAATAGAGACAAATGGATTTACAAGTCCTGAACTTGTAGATAACCATGTATTGCCATTGTCAATGCTTTTATAGACCCCGCCGCCCTCTGTTCCAATGAAGATGTTCCCGTGATTATCCTCAACTACTGATGTGATAATACCTCCAAATGGACCAATTGCCATGATATGTTCATTGCCAGCAAATGCATTTGGCACAGACAACAAGAAAAGAATATATACAGTGTATATGACCTTCATTCCTTAACTCCTTTGTAATTGTAATCATAAAAGATAAAATATACTATCAGAGATAATGCAAATATAGGTATTAAAATATTATACGGTATAATAGTTGCTTTTAGATATAATAAAAGACCGCTGACAGCAGCAAAGAAAAAACTTGTCCAGTTTACTGTCTTGACAATATTTGCAGGAAGCCTTTTAACCACCTTTCCTAACAACATTACAATAAGAAAGAGTATTACTAATGTTAAAATCAGATACGCTATGTGCATCTTTATCTCCTTTTGATAACCTCTATCTGTGAAGGGTTATCTACTATAATCTCAGGGCCATTATATTCCTGTATCTTTCCTGTTACCACAATCTCCTTATTTTTGTATAAATCAAAAGATGTTATGCCATTTCTGTTAAATTTGACCTTATCCTTACGAAATATAACTACAGTAAAATCCTTTTTATAGTCATTCCCAAAATTTAAGAAAGTTGCTTTATCAGTATTAAAGATGCCAACTACCCTCCCCTTAACACTGATTACTTTGCCAATATATTTGCTTGCATCAATTGCTGATATTACCTTGCTGTCTTTTGCAAATTTTTTATCAACTGACCATATCCCTATCTTGCCTTTTATGGCTTCTCTTTCATACCTTTCAAATTCCTCCTTTTTTTCTATTCCGCATGGAGATATAATAAAAACTCTGGCATACCCTTCTTTAACCAGAACTGCGTTTACAAGGCTGCCCCCTGTATAAACCCATGCCAATATCCTTCCATACTTATCCCTTGGCTCAGATTTACATATAACAAGTTTTATTTTCTTGCCTTCTACAAGTTTCCTGTTTCTATCTTTTGCCTCTTCATAAAATGCCTGTCCAATTTCAGGTGTATCAATGCCAATATATCTTACGCGGCTGTGGTTTTTAATCTCAATGGTATCTCCATCTATAATCTTATATGCCTCTGTTTCAAGATAATCTTTTAAATTATGAGATGCTGCTTGTGTATCTTCATTTTTTAAATAACTGTAAAAAATGGTGCTGATTATACTGACAATAATAACAACAAATAAACTTTTCTTTTTCATTTTCTGTTATATTTAAAAAAAATCTTACCATTTTTCCCTAAATTCATGGATACTTGTTTGAAGGGATATTATCTTATCTTTTATCTCTGATGAGTCGTTCTTATCAGATGCAATTATTTCCATAAGTTCATCCAATCCTTTGTCAATAACAGCATTTACCTTATTATAATCCGTTGACATCTCTTCAAAATTATTTATCATCTCATTCATATATCCTGTAAATTCTTTCACATGAAGGTCATCATTTGCCCTGATACTTAATCTCCTATCCAAGTCCCCTTTTGCAATCAACTTCATTTCATATTCAAGTCTTTTAAACGGACCCACCAATCTATAAGAAAAGACTACAGCAAGAAATACAATGATAGATATATATCCGATTGTGAGAAATATTCCCAAAAACGGCGATTCAATTCTCATGTATGTGCTGAGACCCTTCGATATCAACTGCAAAAATATTCCGCTGAGCAGTGCAACAACAACAAGGATCGCGATGGTTATCTGAATTTCCTTTGTTACAAAATATCTCTGGGAAAATGTTTTTTTATTACTATCTTCCAAGTTTCCCTCAAAACTGCCGCGTTTACCCTGTAGAATTTGCTGGGTATAAAAATATAATCTTTTACTTCTGTTGTCAAGACTGTAAACTGAAACTAAATATTTCATTCAGTCTTTCAAGAAGCAGGTTATTGTCTGTTCTGTTTTTCACTGCTATCCTTAAAAACCCGTCGCCTAATCCAAAAGATGAACAATCCCTTACTGTAATTCCGTGTTTTAAAAGCAGTTCGCAAATCATCTTTGATGTAATGCCTTCTGCGGATATTTCTACCAAAAAATAATTTGCATTGGATGGATACAATCTTAAACCATATATTGAACCAAGTCCATCAAACAAAAATCTATGCTCTGACTCAAACCATCTCTTTGTGTCTAAAATATACTCTTTATCTTTAAGACCTTCAACAGCGCATACTCCAGCCGCTGTGTTAACAGACCACGGCTGCTGAAAAGAGGCAGTCCTTTTTACAATCTCTTCTGAAGATATAAAATAACCAAACCGAAGTCCAGCCATTGCAAAAAACTTTGTCATTGAACGAAGGACTATAAGATTATCAAATTCTGCCGCCTCCTTTTTTACAGATTCCTCCTCAACAAAATCTATGAATGCCTCATCAACTATCAGAAGTGTGCCGTATATACGGCATTCATTGGCTATCTTTAAAATGTCATATTTACTTAATAGAGAGCCTGATGGATTAGCAGGATTGCAGATATATAGAATATCATATTTACCTTTCAACATCATGCAGAGTTTAGGAATATCCAGTATAAAATCATTCTCTTTTGACACCCTGAATTCATCCACATTGCATCCATAAATCAGGAGAGAGTTTTTATATTCACTGAATGCAGGCTCTACTAAGAGAGCCCTTTTTGGTTTAAAGACCTGCGGTATAAGGTATATGAATTCAGTGGAGCCATTTCCTGCCAGAATATTTTCTGCAGGTATAGAGTGGAATCGGGATAGTTCCTCTCTTACAGTTAAGGCGTCCTGTTCAGGATATGCTGGAAAAAGATTATAAATCTCTTTTAATACTGATACTGCCTTTTTTGACATACCAAGCGGATTTATACTGGAACTAAAGTCAATGATGTCTTTAACAGGAATGCCTGTTTCCCCTGAAACCTTCCATATATTTCCGCCGTGGGTCTTATTCATGTCAATATAATCCTTACATCAACTGCGATTACTCCTTGAGAAGTAGCAATAAGCGGATTTATCTCTATCTCTTTTATCTCATCTGTTTCATCCATAATCTTTCCAACCTTTATTAAACAGTCTATAATGGCATCAGTATTAACAGGCTTGCTGCCCCTGTATCCTGTGATCAGTGGATATGCTTTTATCTCCTTTATCATCTCAAGACATTCTCCCTTTGTAACAGGCATTAGCCTAAAAGACACATCCTTTATTAGTTCAACCATAATCCCGCCGATGCCGAACATCACAGCAGGACCAAAGTGTGGGTCTCTTATTCCGCCAACAATAACCTCAACGCCTTTGTCTGCCATCCGCTCTATCAGAAAACCTTCAATCTTTGCAGACGGATAATGGTCTGATATCTCAAACATCATTTCATTAAATACATCTTTAACCTCATGTTCATTTTTAAGCCCTAACCTCACCCCGCCTGCCTCTGTTTTATGAAGTATATCTTTTGAAACAACCTTTATCGCAACAGGGTAACCGATTTTATTTGCACCAGCCACTGCTAGTTCCGCATCAGGGGCAATTACATTTTTAGGCACAGGAATACCCCATGCATTTAAAAATTCCTTTGCCTCATGCTCTAAAAGGGATTTTCTGCCCTCTTTTAATGCACCTCTTATGATTTTATAAGTATTATCTTTTGCCACAGGTTTTTACTTTGTTATGCACAGCGTCATAAATAAATCCGCACCTGCCTGTGCCAGCACCTGTCTGCCGTGCCAACGGCACAGGCCGGGCGGCAGACGGGTATGCGAAGTTATGATGCTCTATATAACAGCACTGCTGCCCTCACCGCATCTTCAGGTGTAGAAAACACAGGCAGTCCGTTTGACTCAAACAATCTCTTCTTTTCCTGTGTATATCTGCCTCCAGGGCTGCAAATGATAACAGGCTTTTTAAATCTTTCCGAAACCTCTTTTATATAATAGACAAGGTTATCTGTAAGACCCGGTGGTCCCCAGAGTGCTGCAATAATGGCAATGTCATAGTGTTTAAGGGCTTCTTCAAGCGCAGCCTTATACTCATTGTCAGTAACGCTTCCTGTTAAATCAATTGGGTTTGCTATGCTGCAAAATGAAGGGAGTTTTTTAGAAAGTTGTGTTTTTGCATCTTCTGGAAGAGGTGCAGCATCAAGCCCCATCTCTATGCACAAGTCAGTTAAACTAACGCCAACACCGCCTCCGTCTGTAAGTATAAAGACTTTATTTCCTTTTGCTGGCTCTTGCATTCCTGCCTGTCGCGGCTGCCTGCCTGTGCCTGCATCACGGCAGACAGGCGACGCAGACATGGAAAAGACCTTACATGCATCCAAAAGTTCATTGTATCCTGAAGCCTCAATGATACCTGCCTTTTTAAAGGCAGCCCTGTAAATCTCATATCTTCCTGCTATTGCCCCTGTATGAGACCTTACAGCCAGTGCACTTGTAGAATATTTGCCGAC
>JACRPW010000032.1 GCA_016223005.1 Deltaproteobacteria bacterium
AAAAAATAATGCCTCATCATAAAACCCTTTGCCAAGATATTGCCTGCTGCTTTTTGACATATAGTTTGCAATCCGCCATACTACTACTGAAGGCAGTATATTAAAAACAAGTCTTATAAACCATGAGCGCAAAAACACTCTAAGCGCCCTGTATCCGTAATCCTTTTTGTTTATCATATCACCGTGTGCCATAAAAATCTTCTTGCCGTCAAGGGTTATTTCTGCATTATCAGAATACACATCCGCCTCAAGTGTTTCAGTAAAAAATCTTCCCATAAAGAAATCGTGATTGCCTTCAAGATAGATTATCTTTGTGCCAGAATCTTTGAGATTTAAGAGTCTATCAAGGACAGGTTTATGATGCTTGTGTGCGATTTTATTGTATCCTGAAAAGAAGTCAAACATGTCCCCAAGTATTACCAAGAGGTTAGTGTTTTTAAGATTGTCAAGGAAGTTTAACAAAGTCTTGTAGTTGTTGTCAGACAGGTTTTTAAGGTGTGCATCTGAAATGAATACTGCCTTCATAGTATTTCTTATAATATTCCAATATGGTTTACTCTGCAAGGGATTTATGCTATTTTTTTTAAATGGGAAAACTCTATGTGGTTGCAACTCCTATAGGGAATCTGGAGGATATAACCCTTCGTGCCTTGCGGACATTAAAAGATGTTGATTTAATTGCAGCAGAGGATACGAGGCATACAAGAAAACTCCTTAATCATTATGGTATAAAGACACCTCTGACAAGTTATTTTGAGCATAATGAACTAACAAAGGGCAGATTTATAATATCACAGATAAAAGAAGGCAAAGATGTTGCGCTTGTATCAGATGCAGGCACACCAGGCATATCAGACCCCGGCTGCAAACTTATGAAAATGGCAGTAGAAAATTTAATAGATGCTGTGCCGATACCAGGGGCTTCTGCTATGATAACAGCACTTTCTGTTTCAGGACTTCCTACTGATAGTTTTGTATTTGAAGGTTTTCTGCCCAGAGGTAAAGGCGAGTCAGAAAAACTCATTTTAAGGATAAGGACAGAGAAGAGAACTGCGGTTTTTTATGAGTCCCCTTCAAGACTTAAAAATACACTTGAAACCATATTAAAGATATGCGGCGATATTGATGTTGTTATTGCAAGGGAGATTACAAATATAAAATAGGTTTAAAGATAAAGGGAGAATAGTAGTGCAAAGTGATAATATGTTAAATAACAAGAGCCAGAATAATACTATTAAACCAAAGGTTGAAGGAGTTTGCTGTAGTGACTGCGCATCTTCTGAAAAGCCTAAAGCAAACCTTGCAGACACCCTCCGCTTTGTCTTTATAACTGCCATTGGCATTGTTGCCCTTGGTGAGATTGGGTTTGAATATCTCGGTTTACTGGAAAAAGGGCTGGAAGTAATCCCCCTGCCCGTAATCTTTCTTGCCATTCTGCTCGGGGGTTACCCGATATTTAAAAAGGCAGTCATTGGTATCATAAACAAACAGATAAATGTTAATTTGATGATGAGTATCGGCATTATCGGCGCTTTTGCTATTGGTGAATATACATCATCAATGCTGATAGTATTCTTTATGACCCTTGCCCATTATCTGGAAGAATTCACTGTAACAAGGTCAAGACAGGCAATAAAGGAACTTATAAAACTTGCGCCAAAGACAGCGAGGATAAAGATAGATGGAAGAGAGATAGAGGTTGATGTCAATAAATTGAAATTAGGCGATGTTGTGGTTGTAAGACCCGGGGAAAAGATACCTGTGGACGGCATTGTGGTAAAGGGTTTGAGTTCGGTAAATCAATCGCATATTACAGGTGAAAGCATGCCTGTTGAAAAGACTTTAGGTGATAAAGTCTTTGCTGCTGCATTCAATGAGAATGGCTATCTGGAGATAAAAACCATAAGGGTTGGAGAGGATACGACACTCGGGAAAATTATAAAACTGGTTGAGGAGGCAGAGGCACACAAGGCGCCTGTGCAAAAATTTGCAGACAGATTCACCACCTATTTTTTGCCGTCAGCAGTAAGTTTTGCCATCCTTACCTATATTGTTTCAGGCAAAGTTATATATTCTATTGCTGTCCTTGTTGCAGCATGTCCTTGTGCAGTTGGTCTTGCAACGCCTCTCTCTGTTATTGCCAGTGTCGGAAGCAGCGCCAGGAGAGGGCTTCTTATAAAAGGTGGATTGTATTTAGAGGCGCTAGCAAAGGTTGACTGTGTTGTCATGGACAAGACAGGAACTGTAACATTTGGGAGACCAGAGGTAACGGATATAATAGAGGTAGGAAGTCAGGTGTTAGGAGTCGGTAGAGAAAAAATCTTGATGTTTGCTGCGAGTGTAGAAAAACACTCTGAACACTCAATAGCATCTGCAATTATTAAAAAGGCTAAAAAAGAAGGGGTGCAAATCCCTGAACCGGAAGGGTTTGAATATCTTATAGGCAGGGGCATTACAGGGACAGTGGAAGGGAAGAATATAATATTTGGAAATCAGCGGCTCATGGAGGAAAAAGGAGTTGCTATTCATGAGACCACATTAGCAAAGGCACAGGCAATGGAGGCGGAAGGGAAAACTGCACTGTTTCTTGCATCTAACCCTTCAGCCTTTAGCCTAGAGCCTTCAGTTATAGGCATTGTTGCAGTTGCTGATATTTTGCGGGATGATGCCCCTGATGCAATAAAAGAGTTAAAGAAAATCGGAATAAAAAAACTAATCATCTTAACAGGTGATAATGAAAGGGTTGCATCAAGTATTTCAAAGAAACTCGGCATAGAAGAGTATAAGGCAAATCTTTTGCCTGAAGACAAGATAAGGGTTGTGAAAGGACTTCAGATAGATGGATTTAAGGTCTGCATGATTGGTGATGGTGTAAATGACGCACCTGCATTAGCACAGGCAGATGTTGGTATTGCAATGGGCGCAGCAGGCGCAGATGTAGCAATAGAGGCAGCACATGTATCACTTATGAGGGATGACTGGTCTTTAGTTCCTGCAGCCATAGGGGTTGGCAGAAATACATACAGGATTATCAGACAGGGGATAGGTTTAAGCATCACATGGGATATAATCACAATGGGGCTTGCATCCATTGGCATATTAACACCCGTCATGGCAGCGGCACTGGAGGAACTGCCAACACTTGTAATTGCAGCAAATGCATCAAGGCTGATGGTAAAGTCAAGGGGTATGTAAAAAAACTTTACAGGAGGATTGAATGAAAAAACTTATACTCGGCATAATTATCGGCATAACACTGCTCATACTTTTTGTCTATTTCGGCGGTGGAAAGTATCTGCAGAAGGCAGGCAAAGAGGCAGAAAAGGCAGGCGAAGAATTGGAACAGTACGAAAAGAAACTTAAGGAACTTACACCCAAAATAGAAAAGGGGATTGAAAAGGTAAAGGATAAGGTTAAGGAAAAAACCAGTGATTAAGAATTTGACAATTTTGTCTTCGTAAAGGTATACTGAAAATCAGAATGATTTAACAGGGAGAAACAAATTGAGAAGAATTTATCTTGACCACAATGCTACAACACCTGTTCATCCAGAGGTCTATGAGGCAATGCTGCCTTTTTTAAAGGATGATTTTGGTAATCCCTCAAGCATACATTGGGCAGGGAGAAACCCACGGAAGATTGTTGATGAGGTAAGGGAAAATGTTGCACGACTATTTAACTGCGATGTGTCAGAAATCATATTTACAAGCAGTGGTTCAGAGGGTGATAATTTTGCAATCAAAGGGATAGCGGAATCAAAAAAGGATAAGGGCAATCACATAATCACTACAAAGGTTGAACATCCTGCTGTTCTTAATACCTGCAAATATCTTGCAAAGACAGGTTTTGATGTAACATTTCTGGATGTTGATTCAGACGGTATGATTGACCTTGAGCAAATGAAAAAAGCAATTACACCAAAGACCATTCTGATAACCATAATGTATGCAAATAATGAGACAGGCGTTATATTTCCGATTGAAGAGATAGGCTGTATTGCGAAAGAGAGAAATATTACATTCCATACAGATGCTGTTCAGGCAGCAAGTAAAATCCCAATTGATGTCAAGAAACTAAATGTGGATATTCTTACAATATCCGGTCACAAACTGTATGCACCAAAGGGTATTGGTGCAGTTTATCTAAAAAGGGGGGTAAGGCTTGTGCCGCTTATTCACGGCGGACATCATGAGAGAAACAGGAGGGCAGGCACAGAAAATGTGGCAGGGATTGCTGCAATTGGCAAGGCATGCGAAATTGGAATAAGGGACATGGATGATGAATCTGAAAAACTCACTGCCTTAAGAGACAGACTTCACAAAGGTCTCATGGAAAAGATTCCGTATACAAAATTGAATGGTCACCCTGAAAAAAGGCTGCCTAATACACTCAACTTAAGTTTTGAGTTTGTTGAAGGCGAGGGATTGCTTTTAAATCTTGACATGAAGGGCATTGCCGCCTCATCTGGTTCTGCGTGCACATCAGGCTCTCTTGAACCCTCGCATGTCCTTGTTGCAATGGGTGTCCCTCATGATGTCTCTCACGGCTCTGTCAGGTTCAGCATGGGCAGGGATAATACTATAGAGGATATAAACTATGTTATAGAAATGCTGCCGCCTGTGGTTGAGAGGATGAGGGCAATGTCTCCGCTTTACGATGCGGCAGCGGGCAAGGCTGCAAATGTAAGTTTCGCCTCAAGTAATTGCAAACACTAATTGGAGGATATACATGTACAGCGAAAAGGTAATGGAACATTTCAGCAACCCAAGAAATGTTGGTGAGATTGTAAATCCTGATGGCGCAGGCATGGTAGGCAACCCTGCATGCGGGGATATAATGAAACTAACTATCAAGGTTCATGATGATGTTATTACTGATGTTAAGTTCAAGACCTTTGGGTGCGGGGCAGCAATTGCAACAAGTTCAATGGTAACAGAACTTGTGAAAGGCAAGCATCTTGACGAAGCAGAAAAGATTTCAAATCAGACTGTGGCAGAGGCTCTGGACGGACTCCCGCCTGTGAAGATGCACTGCTCAAACCTTGCAGCAGATGCGCTTCATGCTGCGATAGAGGATTACAAAAAGAAACTCGCTAAATAAGGTTTTATCATTTCCCAAGTCTAGCCTGCCGATTTATCGGCTCTTGTAACTCAAACCTTCAGGTTTGAGTTTTTCAAGGCTAAAGCCTTGAGTTACAATACGTCCAATAAATTGGGCAACTACATTTTATGAATAAAATCCAGAACAAAAGAATTGTTGTTGCCATGAGCGGTGGTGTGGATTCATCCACCACCGCTGCTATCTTAAAAGGGCAGGGTTTTGATGTCATAGGCATATCTATGCAGTTGTGGGATTACACAGACGGCGAAAGGGAGAGATTTGGTTCATGCTGTTCCATAGATGATATAAACGATGCCAGAAGGGTGGCTGATAAACTTGATATCCCATTTTATGTTCTGAATATGGAGGAGGTTTTTTCAAAAGAGGTTGTTGACTATTTTGTGTCCAGTTATCTGAAAGGAGAGACCCCTAATCCGTGTTTAAAGTGCAATCAGATTTTAAAGTTTGAGGTTCTTTTGAAAAAGGCAATGGAACTGGAGGCAGACTATCTTGCAACAGGTCATTATGCAAGAATTGTTTATGATAATGCTGCTTGCAGATTCAGACTTTTAAAAGGGGTTGATAAAACAAAAGACCAGTCCTATTTCCTTTTTACATTAACACAGAAGCAGATGTCTGGGATAATATTTCCTCTGGGTGATATGACAAAGCAGGATGTCCGAAACCATGCCAGAAGGTTCGGGCTAAAGACTGCTGAAAAAAAAGAGAGTCAGGATATATGCTTTATAGAGGATAGGGATTATTTTGATTTTATACTTAAGCGGACGGGGGTAATTGAACGGGGAGGGGATATTGTTGATAGAAACGGCAATATACTTGGAAGACATAACGGCTTATATAAATATACAATCGGACAGCGAAAGGGATTGGGTATTGCAAGAGGCAAGCCCCAGTATGTCATAGACATTGACACAAAGACAGGCAGAGTTGTTGTGGGCGATAGAGAAGAGGCATTTTCAAACGGCTTGACAGCAAAGGAATTAAACTGGATTGGCATTGAAAAATTTAATGAGCCAATTGAAGTTGAGAGTAAGATTAGATACAGACACAAAGGGGTTAAATCCATTGTTAAGCCGCTGGGGGAGGGGAGGGCAATGGTGGAATTCTCAAAACCCGAATGTGCAGTAACACCTGGGCAGGCGGTCGTATTTTACAAAGGCGATGAGGTTATTGGAGGAGGGTGGATTGAGAAAATATTATGATTTACCCGAAAAATGCAACTGCCTTTTTTGGATTTATGGTGTTGCAGACATACATTTTGCGCTTGTTCAGAACCCCATCCCCTTCAAGAACTCATCTTGAAAATGGGAACTGCCTGAAAGCGAAACATACTTTGTGTTTTCTGCAATCTCCTCTGCCTCTATCTTTTTTTCTTCTGAGCACAGGGCAAGTTTTGCGCCTTCAAGCGCCGCATCGCCGACAAATATTACCCTGTCAAGCCACTCCTTTTTAATAACACCTATTCGGGAAAGGCTGTCTTTCCTTATATTGCTTCCAAATGCGCCTGCTATGAATACTTTATGAATCTTGTCATGGCATACCCCGGCCTTTTTTAAAAGCAGTTTTATGCCTGCCTGTATAGCACCCTTTGCAAGTTGGATTTCACGGACATCATTTTGCGTAATAGTTATTTCTCTCTTTGCATCTTTGTAAAGAACAAATTCATTCCCTTGACCCTGCTCTTTTATCCTGTTGGCAATATTGCCTTCTATCTCATCTCTGTCTTTGATTCTCCCTGTATTGTCTATAATATCGGCATCCAGTAATTTCGCAATACAGTCTATGATGCCTGAGCCGCAAATCCCTTTAGGACTCCCTTTGCCAATGACATCCAATAGGAAACTGGGGACAGATTTTAAATCTGTCCCCAAAATCTCTATCCCCTGAATTGCGCCATTCTCCGCTATCATTCCATATTTTATTGTCCCGCCTTCAAAGGCAGGTCCTGCTGCTGTAGACGCGGCAAAAATGCCTTTTTTAGAACCAACCACTGTTTCATTATTTGTCCCTATATCAATCAAAAGACAGTATTCATTTGATTTATGCATTTCTGTTGACAGGATGCCTGCGACAGTATCCCCTCCCACAAAACCGCCTATCAAAGGAAAGACATATACAGAGCCTTCTGGGTTTATATCAATTCCGATTTCTGCGGGTTTTATTTTCTTTGCCTCTTTAAATGCAGGCCTATAAGGAACTTTTGCAAGGGGGGCAGGTGAGATGCCTAATAAGATATGTTCCATTGCAGAATTGCCTGCAGCAGTAACAATACCTATATCATTAGAATCCGCAAGTGTTTTGATAATCTTGTTGCAGGCACTAACAACTTCCCTTTGATGTGCTGTGAGGGTATCGGGTTCATCAATTATTGCAGTAATCCTTGAGAGGATATCCCTTCCCCATTTGGCTTGGGGATTAGGCAGGATGACGGTATTATTTTCTTTGCAATTTTCTAAGTCAATAAGGGAGCCGACTATTGTTGTCGTGCCTATATCAAATGCAACTCCAAGTTTATTATTTTTTGTTTTTCCACTCTCAACTCTCAACTCTCAACTCTCAATGATTTTTATTTTGTTGATATAGATGGAACGCTGGTGAGCAGATATTTAATATCCTCATCGTCAAAGTGGAAGCCTGCACCAATAAAGAGGGATTCATTGCCAACCCTGCTTATAAAGTCATCATAGCCGCCTGCAACAAAAAAGTATTTCCCAAGATAATAGGTTGCTGCTGCCTTTAGCCTTGGATTGCGGCTTTTATCAAAGTCAAATGCCTCAAAGGTAAGTTTTAACTTGTCATTCAACAAATGGTAATCAGCAGCAAAACCGCCTGTTGACTCAATGAGTCCTCCCCTTACTGTTACATCATAAAATCTCTTGGCAATCTGGGCGGAAAATTTTATCTCATCCTCTGTTCTAACCTCTTTTGTGGTTGTGGTTACCCCGCCTGTTGTTGTGTCTGTTGTCTTTGTCCTTCTCCTCCCCCTTGGGTCATCAACAACCTCCAGCAGGTAATATTTGTCAGCCTTAGGCTGGATTCTTAAAGAGAGGTAACTCTTTGCATCTCTTGCATCAAAAAGATATTCGCTCCTAAACCCAAGGAATGTCTTAAACTGCTCTGCCTTTGTGATATATGTGTTTATCCCTGTAAGTGTCTTGTTAAGGTTGTCATGGGTGGTTGTTTCATTAATAAGTTTACCTAGTGTCCCTTCTCCTTTTTCAATCTTCTTTGCCACATTTCCAATAGAGGATGCAGTATCATCAACCCTTTTGGCAGCGCCGCCAATAGATTCTACAGTATTAGTTATTTTAGGCTCAACATTTTTTGCAAGTTTATTTAATGTCTCCATGGTCTCTTCAAGTTTTATTGATGCATCCTTAAGGTTGCTTATGCCGCCTTTCAGGTTATCCCTGTTTTCTGCAATCACCTGATTCAAATTATCTGTTATAGTCTTCATGCTGCTGGCTATTTCAGGACTTTTATCTTTTAGCACCTTTGAGAAATCTTCAAAATTTGTAAGCATTCTGGAAAACTTCTCATCATTAGAGGCAACCACAGTATTAAGGTTTGTAGTAAGTTCTTCAATATTGGTTACAATCCGCCTTAAAACTGCCTCTCCTTCGCCACCGCCAATGACATTGCTTACAGATGAACTTACTGCCTTTATGTCTGTTGCAATCTCGCTCAACTGCCCTACGAGCCTGTCCATATCTGTATATGTTGTAACCCTTGTAATTTCTCCGCCTGGTTCCACTAAAGGCGCATTAGGCGAGCCCGGTATAAGTTCCAGATACCTTTCTCCAAGCAGCCCCTTTGTCTTTAGGACAGCAACAAAATCTGAACCAAGTTTTACATCAGGATGTATCCTCATTATAACCTTTGCCTTGTTGTCCTCAAGGATTATATCTTTGACCCTTCCAACCTCAACCCCTGCAATTCGCACAGAGGCATCCTTGTCAAGCCCTGAAGCAGAAGGCATCTTGGCAGATACCTCATAACCCTCGCCTCTGCCAAATTGAATGCCGCCAATCTTTAAAGACATATATACTAGGATTGCCACACCCAGAAGTACGAATACCCCAACTTTTGCCTCTGAAGAGAATTTAAACATCAATTACTCCGTTATTGGTTCTTACTAACAACTAAACACTATTCACTAACCACTGCCTTTAATACACCTTTATCGGTCCCTCTGCACGACCTTCCAGAAACTGCCTTAAAACAGGATTTGATGAAGATTTCATCTCATCAACTGTGCCTGTCTCTATTATCTTACCTTCATGAAGCATTGCAATCTTATCTGCTATCTTATATGTGAGCGGTATATCATGGGTTATTGCAACATATGTTGTCTTTAAACCTCTCTGTGTAGTAAGCATTAAATCCGCTATAGAATCTGACATGATAGGGTCAAGCCCTGTTGTCGGTTCATCAAACAGGACAATTTCAGGGTCCATTACAATAGCCCTCGCAAGTCCCACCCTTTTTTTCATGCCGCCGCTTAAATCAGCAGGCATCATATTTTCTACACCAACCAGACCAACCCGCTTTAATTTATCTATGACTATATTCATTATTGTCTTGTCATCCATATCAGTATGTTCTTTTAACGGGAAGCCGACATTTTCTGCAACTGTCATTGAGTCAAACAGGGCAGCGCTCTGAAAAAGCATGCCAAACCTTTTTCTTAAAATATTCAGATGCCTTTCGTCCATGGAAGTCAATTCTTCATCATCAACAGTGATGCTCCCATAATCAGGTTTCAGAAGTCCTATTATATGCTTTATAAGGACGCTCTTGCCCTCGCCGCTTCTGCCTATAATAACAGTAATCTTGCCCTGCTCAATATCAAGGTCAACGCCGTCCAGCACCTTTTTCGTGCTGTTAAAGTATTTCTTGAGTTCCCTAATCTTTATCATTTTTATGAGTTAAAGAGTTTAGGAGTTTAGGAGTTTAAGAGTTAATACAACAAATGCCATTCAATATCAATATTTATCTGCTAACTCTTTAACTCCCCAACTCCTTAACTCATTTACTTGAACATAATTGATGTCAGGATATAGTCTGCAATCAGTATCAGTACAGATGACATAACAACAGATGTAGTTGCTGCCCTCCCAACCCCTTCAGCGCCGCCCTTTGCATAAAAACCATTGTAACATGCTACAAGAGAAAGGATGAGTCCAAAAAAGAACGATTTTGTAAGTCCATCAAATATATCTTCAACCTTTACAAAATCAACAGTCCTGCCTATATACACGCCAGGGTTTATATTCAGTAGATTAACACTGATAAAATATCCGCCTGCAACACCTATGAAATCTGCAATCACTGTCAGGACAGGCAGCATCAGTATGCCGGCAAGGAGCCGCGGGGCAACAAGATACTTTATCGGATTTACAGCCATTGTATAGAGGGCATCTATCTGTTCTGTAACCCGCATTGTGGCTAGTTCTGTTGCCATTGCAGAGCCTGCCCTTCCTGTAACCATAAGACCTGTTAAAACCGGTCCCAGTTCTCTTGCCATACTTAAAGCAACAGTTGGTCCAACCAGACTTTCTGCGCCAAACCTTTTGAGTGCGTTGTAACTCTGGAGGGCCAGAACCATGCCTGTAAATGAACCTGTCAGGAGGACAACGAACATGCTCTTTACGCCCACAAACTCCATCTGTTTGAAGATGTTCCGCAATTTAAACGGAGGGACAAACATCCACAAAGCAGCCTGATAAAGCATGATTGCCATGCCCCCTGCTGTACTTATAAAGCCCTCAGTCAATTTGCCTATATATTCAAAAAGAGCTCTCATATTCAGTTACCCCAAAATCCTAAATCGGATTTTGGGTATCAGTTGTTAGTTTATATACACCCTTGGAACCCGTTTGCCTATATTGCACATAATTTCATAAGGGATCGTCCCTGCCTTTTCAGATAATTCTTCTACTAAAATTTCCTCTTTGCCATCCCTGCCTATAACAGTAACCTCGTCCCCTTCCTGAACATCATTTATATCTGTAACATCCAGCATTGTCAAATCCATACACACAACCCCTGCAACCCTTGCCCGCGTGCCGCGCACAAGCATCTCGCCTTTATTTGAAAGATGTCTTGGATAGCCGTCTCCATAACCTATAGGGATAACTGCTATAGCACTTTCCCTTTCTGCAATAAATGTTCTGCCATAACTTACAGGGCAGCCCTTTGGCAGCCGTTTTAACTGAACTATCCGTGTCTTTAACTCCATAACAGATTTTAAGGGAATCTTTTTCTCGAGTTTTTTTACAGGATATGCACCATACAACATTATGCCCGGTCTTACAAGATTAAAGTGCGCAGATGGAAGATTAACTATTGCCGCACTGTTTGCGATGTGTCTGTACAAAGGCTCAAAGCCAAATTCCTTGATAATATTAATTATCTTTAAAAAAGAACCTATCTGCTCTTCTGAAAAACCCATCTTATTTTCATCTATTTCAGCAAGGTGGGTAAGGATACCCTCTACTGCAATATTTTTTAACCCTTTTAATTTACGAAAAAACGGCACTACATCCTGCGGCAAAATGCCGAGTCTTCCCATACCTGTATCCACCTTAACATGGATATTAACCTTTTGCTCCCTTTCTGCTGCTGTGTTATTCAAAGAGACAATGGTATTTTCATCAAATACTACAGGCGTAAGATTATATCTTATAATATCACTTTCCTGTCCCTCATATATACCGCCCAAAATAATTATCTCTGAACTTATGCCTGCTTCCCGCAGTAGAGCCGCCTCTTCAAGTATAGCAACGCCAAAATGCCTACAGCCTGCTTTTTCAAGGGTCTTTGATACATCCACAGCGCCGTGTCCGTATGCATCTGCCTTTACAACTGCAAGGATGTGGACATTATCTGCGAGGTGTTTTTTTAATTGAAGGTAGTTATATCTGATTGCATCTCTGTATATAAATGCAGTGGTTGGTCTTTTTATCATTAGTATTCCATTATCTTTCTTAATGCCATTACAATCCGCTGTGTTGCAGGGGCATAATGGTCTTCAAGTTTTGCAAATGGTATAACAGTATCAAAACCTGCAACCCTGATTATTGGAGACTTTAAATACAGCATCGCCTCCTCTGCAATGGTCGCTGAAATCTCAGCGCCAAGCCCGCAGTTTTTTGCAGCCTCATGCACAATAACAAGCTTTCCTGTCTTTTTAACTGATTTTATAACAGTCTCCTCATCAAACGGAGACAGGGTCATCAAATCAATCACCTCTATATCTGCATCAAATCCATCTATGCTGTCAAGTGTCCTGTGCAGCATGCTCCCCCATGCAACAACAGTAATATCCCTGCCTTCCTGAACAACCTCTGCCTTGCCAAGCGGGATTGTGTATTCCTCATCCGGCACATCCTCTTTTACTGCCCGGTATGCCCTTGACGGCTCAAGAAATATCACAGGGTCAGGGTCTCTTATTGCTGATATTAAAAGCCCTTTTGCATTGGACGGCGTTGATGGCACAACAACCTTTAAACCTGCTACATGGCAGAAAAGAGCCTCTGTAGATTCTGAATGAAGTTCAGGCGCCTTTATGCCTATGCCATAAGGCGTCCTTAAAACCATAGGGCATGTGCATCTTCCCCTTGAACGGGAGCGGATTCTTGCTGCGTGTGAAAAAAGTTGCTCCAACGCTGCATATGTAAATCCCATGAACTGGATTTCTGCAACAGGCTTTAATCCATAGACTGCCATGCCTATTGCAGCGCCGATAATCCCTGATTCAGCCAGAGGCATATCAAAAATCCTATCAGGAAATTTTTCAACAATACCCTCTGTGATTCTGAAGACACCGCCGTCCCTGCCGACATCTTCTCCAAGAATCACAACATCCTTGTCTTTTTCCATCTCCTGCTTTAGCGCAAGATTTATTGCCTGAACCATGTTTATTCGCGCCATATCGTATCCTTTGCCAACTTCTTGTTTTATCTCTACACACCTATTTTTGAATCAGCATCTCATATTCAACCCGTGAAAATAAACTTGATGGTATTTCCGCCAACTTTTTTTTAGTTACTTTAATCGCATGTTCTGATTTATCAATGCCTATCCAATTTCTATTTAATTCCTGCGCTGCAATTAAAGTTGTTCCTGAGCCGCAAAAGCAATCCAAAATCAAATCCCCTTCGTTAGAGGAAGACTGAATTATAAATTTCAACAATTCCAAGTTTTTTTCTGTAGGATACGATGGATATTGCGGGTCTTTAAATTCCCAAATATCCTGCATTTTTTTGCCTTCTTTTTCATCCGCAAAAATCTTTTTTCTCGGCAC
>JACRPW010000033.1 GCA_016223005.1 Deltaproteobacteria bacterium
GTGTGAGTTCTCTCGTATATAACACCGACGCACAAAAACAAGGCGCTGGTCGTAATGCCGTGATTTAACATCTGAAGTATTCCGCCTTCAACACCCTGAACATTATAAACAAATAATCCGAGTGTTACAAAACCCATGTGACTGACGCTGGAGTATGCAACAAGTTTTTTAATATCATCCTGAGCAAGCGCAAGATAACCGCCGTATATAATGGCAACTATGGACAA
The DNA here is from genome assembly GCA_016223005.1 of Deltaproteobacteria bacterium. Classification (NCBI taxonomy): domain Bacteria; kingdom Pseudomonadati; phylum Myxococcota; class Myxococcia; species Deltaproteobacteria bacterium. The sequence continues at coordinate 228 of JACRPW010000033.1, forward strand.
CCATAGTATTGGGTCAGCAAAATACCTTGAGGCATCAGGCAGCATCGGCAAAGAAAACCTTAAAAATCCGTATGTCCCCATCTTTAGCAGCACACCTGCAAGCACGATACTCCCTGCTGTTGGCGCCTCAACATGTGCATCAGGCAGCCATGTGTGAAATGGAAACATAGGAACCTTGATTGCAAATGCAATAAAGAATGCAAGGAAGACCCAGAACTGAACTGTCCATGAATATTTCGCATCCATAAGAGCCAAGATGTCAAAGGTCTTTCCGCCTGCAAAATAAAGCACAATGATGCCGACAAGGAGAAGCACGCTTCCTGCAAGGGTATACAGGAAGAATTTAACAGCAGCATAAATCCTGTTCTTTCCGCCCCATACACCTATGAGAAGATACATGGGAATCAGCATTGCCTCCCAGAACAGATAGAACAGGAAAAAATCCAGCGCGCAGAAGACGCCGAGCATCGCAGTCTGCATAACAAGGATGACAATCATAAATTCCTTTACCTTGTTTTCAATTGCCTTCCATGATGCAAGCACGCATATCCATCCAAGCAAGGCCGTCAGGAATACAAACAGGACACTGATGCCGTCCACACCCATTGCATAACTGATATTCCATGAAGGTATCCATGGATGCCTCTCAACAAACTGCATCTCATAGGTTGTGATGTTGAAGTTGCAGACGATTGGAATAGCGATGATAAAATCCACCACAGTAAATACAAGGGCAGTCCATCTTGCTGCCTGAACATTCTTGATAAAAAGCAGAAGCGCTGCGCCGGCAAGGGGCAGAAATGTTACAATTGTGAGTATGTTATTTTCCATTATGTTCATTGTAAAACCTTTAGCATTTTTCAAGGCTAAAGCCTTGAGTTACCCCTGTATTCACAGTAACAAACTGTAATTTTTCAAGGCTAAAGCCTTGAGTTACCCCTGTATTCACAGTAACAAACTGTAACTCAAACCTTTAGGTTTGAAAATTTAGCTTCTCCAAAGCATTGAATAAACCACAACAATCACCACTACGCCAAATACTATGCTCATTGCATAATGCTGAATAAATCCTGTTTGAACCTGTCTGACTTTTGAACCGCAAAACATTATAAAACTTGCCACTGCATTTACAAGCCAGTCAATTATATTTTTATCAATCCAGAGTCCAATAGCAGCAACAGCATACAGGGGTTTTAAAATCATGGTATTGGAAAAATCACTGACAACGGATTCATAGGCTGCAACAGGCTTATTTGCAAACCACATAAAGACCCTTGCCCCTTTTCTGTAAAACCAGTCTGTGTCAACACTGATAGTTGGTTCGGGGTCAAGATATTTAAGGAACAGGAAAAATGCAAGCGCTGTAAACATGAGGATACCAAGGGCGCTGGTTACATGGTCAGGTGTGTATGGTTCAAAATGAACAGGATACGGCAGATAGGCATAAAGGGCATTTGGAAATACGCCTATTGCAATACAAAGGAATGCGGCAATACCCATGCCTATAAGCATATTGAGAGGAGGTTCTTTTGCCCGTATGCCTGAATCCTTTGCAAAGAACATATAGTATGGCAGTTTTAAACCTGTATGAAGAAATGTGCCTGATGAGGCAAGGGTTAAAAGGAGTGTTGCATATGCCCTGTGGTCATGGCTTGCAGCAGCAACTACCATTGACTTGCTTACAAAACCGCTGAAAAGCGGAAATGCAGAAATCGCAAAACCGCCAATCATATAAAGCACAAGGGTAATAGGCATGGTCTTGTAAAGCCCGCCTAGTTCTGTAAGTTTGCGTTTGCCTGTCATATAAATTACAGCCCCAGCGCCCATAAACAGAAGCGCCTTGTAAAGTATATGGGCAAAGGCATGAGATGTTGAGCCGTTTAATGACAGTTCTGTGCCAATGCCAACGCCTGCCACCATATAACCGACCTGACTCACAATATGATATGCAAGAAGCCTTCTGCAGTCATTTTCCAGAACTGCATAAACAACGCCGTAAAGCGCCATAAACACACCAAGCCAGACTAAGACCTCTGTGCCGGGGAATGCCCGCACCAGAACATAGACCGCTGTCTTTGTGGTGTATGCACACATAAATACAGCGCCTGTCACAGTAGCCTCAGGATATGCGTCTGTAAGCCATGCATTGAGCGGCGGGACTGCGGCATTCAGTATAAATCCGAGCAGGATAAGATAGAATGCAAGACTGCCGTCATGCTCAATAGGACCGAATAGTATTGAGCCTGAAGAAATATAGTGAAGGATAATGCCGCCGAGCAAACAAACGCCGCCGAATATATGCACAAGTATATATCTGAAACCTGCCTCAACAGCCTCTTTTTCACGTCGGGCAAACACAAGATAGACAGAGGCAAATGCCATGATTTCCCAGAAAACAAACAACACAAAATAATCACCGGCAAAGACAACGCCTAAAGAACTGCCTACATACAAAAATGCAGCTATATGCTGACCAATGTCATCTACATGGAGGGCATACAGCATGCCGATAAACGCCATGATTGTAAAGACATAGGCAAATACAAGGCTTAACTTATCCACCTTGCCGAATATGATTTCATTGCCCGCAAAATTATATGTCCAGTAAGTGCCTTGCGACATTGATGCCACATCAATAAATGCAGCAGCAGGTATAAGAATGAGGAATGACTTAAGCGCCTTTCCCCTTAAAAATGGGATTAAAAATGCCCCAAAGATAAATAGTATAGACGGGTGAAACCAATCAATCATAGTAATCCTCTTTTTTCATAAGACCGCCTTGATGTCCAAGGAATTTAGAGACAAAGACAATCAGGGTGCATGCGATAAAACCGTATAATGCGCCCCAGCCGGGAATCTCATCCCAGAAAAAGGCAGCATGTTCACGAGGCGCCAGAAAGTCTGCTAGGACAATAATTGCCAGAGTAATGTAAAGGAGTTTCCATCTGAGTTTGGCATATTCAGGGTCGCCAAAGAAAAATACAATCCGCTTAATCATTTTATAACCTCCTTTGCAAGGGTTATGAAATAATCAGGATACATGCCCATAAGTACAGAGAGGATTGCGGTTATAAACAGAGGTATTACTACCATAGGAATCTCTTTAATCTCTTCGTGCTTGTCCCCGAATGCTCCTGTCGGGGAATGTCCGTGGCTGTTATGTTCATGTCCATCATCAGATTTTTCAAAGAATGCCTTGTATGTTATGGGCAGAAAATATGCTGCGTTCAGTATAGAACTTATAAGAAGGACTGCAAGGATTACCACATCATTTGCCTCTATAGAGCCTACTGCAATATACCACTTGCTTATAAAACCTGCAGCAGGCGGAACACCTATCATGCTCAGCGAGCCTATAAAGAATGCCGTCATTGTCCATGGAAGTTTTTTGCCAATGCCAGCAAGTTCGCTTACCTTTGTCTTGTGGGCTGCACAGTAGATTGAGCCTGCGCAGAAAAAGAGTGTAATCTTTGAAAAGGCATGGCTTGCAATATGTGTAATTCCTCCCACCATACTGCTGGGCGTTAGAAGCACAGCGCCAAGTATTATATAGGATAGTTGGCTGACTGTTGAATATGCCAGCCTTGCCTTTAGATTATCTCTGGTTAAGGCATAAACAGATGCAATGATTATAGTAAATGAGACTATATAAGCGGTTGCAATGCCTAAATTAAGCGACTGCATAAGGCTTATGCCGAAGACATGGAATACAACCCTGAGAACACAAAATACCCCCATCTTGACAACTGCAACTGCGTGCAGGAGGGCGCTGACAGGCGTTGGCGCCACCATTGCAGCAGGCAGCCACGCATGGAACGGCATTACCCCTGCCTTGGCAAAACCAAAGAGATAACAGAAATAGACGATTGTTAAAAGCACAGGGGATGCAGATACATTTTCCAGTAACCCATGAGGGGCAAAATCCAGATTCCCTGCAAAATAATATGTAAGTGCAACTGCTGCCAGAAGCAGTGTCTTGGAAGTGCCAACCAGATAGACCACATATTTTTTACTTCCTTCCCACGATTCGTCTGTTTCCTTATGATAGACAAGCGGATATGTTATAAGGCTTAAAACTTCGTAAAATATAATTAAGGTAAACAGGTTTGCAGAGAAAGCACCGCCTACGGCAGCAGAAAGACTTATGGCAAAACAGGCGAAGAACCTTGTCTGGCGGTGTTCACGGCTGCTCCTCATATAGCCAACAGAATAGACTGCGGCAAATATCCAGAGGAGCGATGAAATCGTGGCAAATACCATACCAAGCGCATCCACACGGAATTTAAAATCAATGCCGGGCAGGATGGTAAACAAATTCAATTCAATAGTGCCGCCTGCCAGAATAGCAGGAGCCATTGATGCCACGATGGAAAATTTTATAATGGCTGCTATAAAAGAGACTGCATCTCTGACATTCGGCTTCTTGTCTAATGTCAATATAATAAACGCAGCAAAGAGCGAAACCAAAACTGCCAGAAGCGGTCTCATTGAGTAAATGGGTTCCATAAAAATCAGGTTATGGGTTATTGGTCATAGGTTATGGGTTTTACCTATTACCAATCGCCCA
>JACRPW010000034.1 GCA_016223005.1 Deltaproteobacteria bacterium
ACTTTCTTTTTAAGATTACTATAATTTAAGACTATTGTCAATGCACTCTTTCATTTAAAAATACCCTCAATCAATGCATTGAGGTATAACAAGCACGAGGACATATATAAGTAAATGAATTTCTATTTTTTGTCAAGAACTTTTTTAAACTTTTTTAAACAGTCATTACAAATCATTACAAATCTTGTTGACAATGCAATAAAATATACAAACAGCGGGACTGTGCGGATTTCAGCAGAAAAACAAGACGGCATGTTAAGAATAGATGTTGAGGACACAGGCATCGGCATCCCTGAAAAAGACATACCAAGACTGTTTGAAAGATTTTACAGGGCTGATAAGGGCAGAAGCAGGGAAGTGGGCGGCACAGGTCTTGGGCTTGCAATTGTAAAACATATCATTCAAGGGCATAATGGCAAAATCTAGGTAAAGAACCTTATTGGAAAGGGTTCTACAATTTAGTTTATCGCTGCCGTTCTAACCTATCTATAAATCCCCTCTGTCTTAAAACCTCAAACATGGCAATTGCGCCTGCAATGCCTGCATTGAGTGAACTAACCTGACCCTTCATTGGTATTGATGCAAGGGAATCGCATTTCTCTTTAACTAATCTTCGTATGCCTTTTCCTTCGCTGCCAATAACAATTGCAATGTCAATATTAAAGTCTGATTTATAGATGCTCTCCCTTGCATCTCCTTCTATGCCGACAACCCAGATGCCTTGTTTTTTCAAAGTTTCTATTGTCTGGGCAATGTTTGTAACCTGAGAAATCATTGTCCGCTCTGTTGCGCCTGCTGACGCCTTTACAACAGTGGGAGTTACGCTGGATGCCCTGTCCTTTGGAATAATCACGCCGTGAACACCTGCTGAATTCGCTGTTCTTATTAGAGAACCAAGATTCTGCGGGTCTTCTATGCTGTCAAGGATTAGTATAAATGCCTTGCTGTTAGATGTCTTCCATTTTTGAAATATGTCTTCAAGAGCCGCATATCTAAATTCATTTAATATGGCGATAATGCCCTGATGGGTTTCCCCTTTTGCAAGTCTGTCAAATTCTTGTTGTCCTCCGATCCTGAATCTTATCCTGTTTTTACTTGCAAGGTTTTTTATATTATCAACCTCTCTGCCTGTCTTTCCAGAAAAGATAATAACCTCTTTAAAGTCCTGAGGATGAGATGTTATAGCCTCTATTACTGGATTTATACCGTAGATTATTCTTGACATGCCTCTCCTTTAGATATCAAGGCTAAAGCCTTGAGTTACAGTAACTCAAACCTTCAGGTTTGATAGCACCTCACCTACTGTATAGAATGAGCCTGTAACACAAATAAGGTCCTGTTTTTTTGCAATAGATTTTGCAAATCTATACGCATTTTTCACATTCTTAATCAATTTTATCCTTTTTGCAAATGGTTTTGCCGCCGAAGTCAAAACATCTTCTTTTGCAGCACGGGGGGTATTCGGCTTTGTTAAAATAACCAAATCAACGATTGGCGCAATATTGGACAAAAAACCCTTTATATCCTTATCAGCCATGATGCCTACGACAAGGATTAACTTTTTGTAACAAAATTCTTTGAGCAAAGAATCCCTCAATACCTTTGCGCCAGCAGGATTGTGGGCAGAATCAAGGACAATTGTTGGCTCTATGGAAACAATCTGAAGTCTTCCCTGTAATCTTACATTTTCAAGTCCTGTCCTAACTGCATCTTCTGTGATTTTAAATCCTTTCTTACCAATCATCTCCAATGCAAAAAGCGCCAATCCGGCATTTTTATATTGATGCCTGCGTAAAAGATTTGTCTTTAATTTATCAAGGCGCCATTTTTTGCCGTGAAATCCAAAGAGTCGCGGGTCGCGGGTCGCGGGTCGTAAAATTTTAAATCTATAAATCTTTGCATTTCTTCCCCTGCATGTTTCATTAAATACTTTCAATACAGATGGCTGTGATGCCCCTGTGAGCAAAATGCCGTTTTCTTTTATTATCCCTGTCTGTTCCAATGCTATATTTCTAATACCTTTTCCTAGAATCTCCTCATGCTCTTTTGATACATTCGTTATAACTGAAACAAGAGGTTTGCAGACATTTGTTGCATCCAGCCTGCCGCCAAGCCCAACCTCAATAACCGCAATATCAACATGTTCCTCTGCAAAATGAAGGAATGCCATTGCTGTGGTGAATTCAAAAAAGGTAGTGCTTGCAAGTTTTGAGTTTTGAGTTTTGAGTTTTGAGTTCTTCTGACTCCTGACTTCTGACTCCTGACTTCTGTTTCTTATTCTTTCCGTCATCTCCACAATCTTTCTGTCCGTAATCTCTTCCCCATTAACTCTTATTCTTTCATTGAATTTTAAAAGATGTGGCGATGTGTATAATCCAACTTTGCAGCCTGCCTCCTGAAGGACGGATGCGAGCATTACAGAGGTTGAACCCTTGCCATTAGTGCCTCCTATATGGATAACAGGATATTTTAAATGGGGATTGCCCAGAGACTTGAGAATTACATCTATACACTCAAGACCCATCCGTATACCAAATCTTTCCAGTTCGTATAAATATTGAAGTGTATTTTTATAGGAGGACATTTAATAGACTGCAGGTTCTAGGTTTCAGGTTTTTACTAACACCTGACACCTTATTTTAACCAATGGCAAGCATACCTAAAAGTTTAGCCAGCATATCCTTCATATTCTTTCTCTCAACAATCATATCAAGAATACCATGCTCAAACAGATATTCAGCCCTCTGAAAACCATCAGGGAGTTTCTGTCTTATAGTCTGTTCTATAACCCTTGGACCTGCAAACCCTATCAATGCCTTTGGCTCTGCGATTATTATATCGCCAAGCATGGCAAAGCTTGCTGTTACGCCGCCCATAGTCGGGTCAGTAAGAACAGATATAAACGGCAGTCCGGTATCTTTCAGTCTTGCTATCGCAGCGCTGGTCTTTGCCATCTGCATCAAGGACAAAATCCCCTCCTGCATCCTTGCACCACCTGATGATGAAAATATTACAAGTCCAATCTTATCCTCTATTGCCTTTTCAATAAGTCTTACAATCTTCTCACCAACAACCGAACCCATACTGCCGCCCATGAAATCAAACTGGAATATGCCTATGGCAGCCTTCTCACCATTTATAAAACCGGTCCCGCATATTATCGCATCCTTTGTTGGAATCTTCTTTTGTGCCTCCTTTAGTCTATCCGTATACTTCTTGATGTCCTTAAATCCCAAAAAATCAACAGGTTCAATGCCGCTGTCTATCTCAACAAATCCCCCCTCATCAACAACAAGTTTAAGCCTCTTTTCTGCTGACATGCGAAAATGGTAACCGCATTTAGGACATACATCAAGATTCCGCTCCACCTCTTTTTTATAAATAATATCGCCGCAAAAATCGCATTTTATCCAGAGACCCTCAGGGACTTTAACCTTCTTCTCATCAGATATAGTTAGGGGTTTTTCCTTCTTTTTAAACCAGAGCATGCCTCACCATTCTATAACATCATTAAGTTCTAAAACACTTATACACGAATACAAATCATTTAACTCTTTTAGTTCAGCCTTTATTTCTTTCATATACTGCGGCTTTATATGGCTCACAAAAAACTTAATATTATCTCTATTGAATTTTCTTATAACTTCACCAAGGTTATGTGGTGTCATGTGCTTACTGGCATTTGCAATATCCTCCATACTGTTTGGAAAGGACACCTCTGCAATAACAAACCTGATATTCGGCTCTTTTACAGCCTCCTCCCACAGTTTGTCTGTTATGCCCGTATCACCTGTATAAACAAAGGCACTATTGTTGTTTTTTATAATGTAACCAACAGATGGCACAGTATGATTTACCTTAATCGGTTTTATCTTAATGCTGCCTACGGTTACTTCCATGCTAACATCAATTGGAATCAACCTTATAACAGGACAAAAGGCGCACTGATAATATTTATAGTCTTGCCTCTGCCTATAACATTATCAACAAGAAACGGGATATCCTTTATATGGTCAAGATGTATATGGCTTATTATTATATTTTGTATCTTTGTCTGTTCCTCTAGTGTCAAAGAGGAAACCACTGTCCCTGCATCAAGGAGTGTATCCTCGTTTATAAGAAAACTGGTTACTTTATGCTCAAGCAGTTCAGCACCAGAACAACCTAGTACCCTTAACTTCATATCCACTATCTACCTTATATTTCTCCATTTTCAAATGCCTTAATAAATGCATCTACCACATCTTTATCAAACTGCGTCCCAGCGCATCTTCTGATTTCATTGACAGCATCATTAGGAGCAAGACCCTTTCTATACGGCCTGTCTGTTGTTATTGCATCATAGGCATCTGCTACAGATATTATCTTTGCTATTAAAGGTATTTCATCCCCTTCCAAACCCATTGGATACCCCTTGCCGTCAGGTCTCTCATGGTGGGCAAACATGCCAGGGATAAGTCCTTTAAGATGCTTTACATGCCCAAGTATATCTGAACCATATATAGTGTGCCTTTTCATAATATCTGCCTCTTCTTTTTTAAGAGGCATCTGCTTGGACAGTATACTATCATCAATACCTATTTTGCCAATGTCGTGCAGGATAGCAGAAAATTTCAGGGTTTCCTCGTCATCATTGGACATGTTCAGATACATTGCTATTGCAAGACTGTAATTCAACACCCTCCTTGTATGTCCGCCTGTATATGGGTCCCGTTTCTCAATCGCCTCTGCCAGTGCCTCTATAGTTGCAATAAAGGTCTCTTTGATTTCGCTATAGAGCCTCGCATTATCCAGTGCTATTGCAACCTGATTTGAAAACATCTCAAGAATGTCTAAGTCATCTTGTGTAAAAGAATCATCTATTTTGTTTATTGCCTGTAAGACTGCTATTACCTTTCCCTTGATTTTAACAGGGACGCAAAGTATGTTTTTTGTTACGAACTTTGTTTTATCATCAGCCTTTTTGGAAAACCGCACATCATTTACAACATCAGGAACCAGCACAGACTGCCCATGCTCTGCTACCCAGCCTGCAATACCCTCACCAATCTTAAGTTTGATTTCTTTAACCTCATCACCTTTTTCACCAAGTGCCACTTCAAAATAGAGTTCCTTTTTTTCTTCATCAACCATGAGGAGTGAACCTGCTTCAACATTTATAAGTTTTGTAATTGCCGCTACTACCTGCGTTCTGATAACATGCTGGTCAAGAGAAGATACAAGGATACTGCCAATCTCATATAGTGTTTTTAACTCATCAAATTTCTTTTTAATTTCAATCTCACTTTTAAAATGACTTTTTTCCAATAACATTATCTGCTCTAGTAGTAAACTAATTTCATTTGCTTCCATGACCATATTATAAACTCCTTGCTGCTGCCTTTAGACCATAGACAAATTTCTCAATATCTTTTAGCAAATTAGTCCTACCCTGTTCCCCTACAGGAACATTAGGGGACAAGTTTTTTTCTATGACCCTTACAATTGCACTGCCCACTACAACGCCATCTGCCATTCCTGAAACCTCTTTCACCTGATCAGGCGTAGATATACCAAAACCAACACATATCGGCAAGGAGGTAAACTTTTTTATCTTGTTTATATTAGCCCTTAAATCTGAAGACAAATTACTCCTTGCCCCTGTAACCCCGGCAACAGAAACATAGTATATAAAACCTGATGCCCTTTCTGCAACAAGTCTTATTCTTGAGGCATCGCTTGTAGGTGTAAGCAGGAATATTAAATCAAGGTTGTTTTTGTTTGTCTCTTCTTTTAGTTCTTCTGCCTCTTCTGGCGGCAAATCAACAACAAGAACGCCGTCAGCACCTGCCCTCTTTGCATCCATTGCAAATCTTTTAACACCATATGCAAATATGGGATTGTAATAACCAAAGAGTATGATTGGTATTTTGACCCCTGCCCCATGACCCCTGACCCCTGTTTTTCTCACATCCTTTACAAGTTTTATTACCTGTTTTAATGTAGTTCCTTTTTTCAATGCCCTTTCTGATGACGATCTCTTTTGTTGTCTTTATATCAGGGTCCCCTGCTGTAATAAAAGTTACAAGCGCCCTTTCGCCCTTTGCCTTGAGCCGCGCAAAGGTTTTTTGTATTCTACTACCCTCCCTTTTACCCCCCTTTTTAAAAGGGGGGATGGGGGGATTAAAGTTTCGCCCCTTGATTAAAACCTTCAAGGGCAGGCTTTTGACTTTTGACCCCTGCTTACTGCCCACGATAGATGCATTCGAGGGCAGGCCTGCAGGGGCAGGCTTTTGACTTATCATTGCTATCTTCCCCCTGTTCCTAACATCTCCTGCCTGTCGGCAGACATCTCAAACCTAAAGGTTTGAGTTACGGTCTCTTGCTGTAACTCAAGGCTTCAGCCTTGATGTCTCAAACCTGAAGGTTTGAGTTACAAACATGTTATGTCCAAAGTAAAAGAACCATTAAACGAATATTCTTTATAATCAGATACAATCCCTTTTCTAACCGGGTTATTCAATATATACATCACCGTTTCTCTAATATCCTCATCTTCTCTTAAGACATGGTCATAATAACTCAAGTGCCAGAGGCTTCTTTGAAATCTTTGTTTAAACCAATATCCGCTCTTTTGCTTAAAGAGTTTCATAAATTTCTTCACATCGGCATCTTCATCTGCTCCTCTCAACAGCAAATGCACATGGTCAGGCATAAAACAAAAGGCGTCTACCAATACCATTTCCTTCTCTGCCGCGTCTTTCATGATAGCCATTATCGGCTCCACAACATCAGATTCTTTCAAGTAAGGGTTTCTATCTTTGGTCAGGATTGTTATAAAGTAGGCATAATATCCCGCATACTCAAAGTATTTCAACCGCGGCCGCTTTGGAAAAGGCTTCCCTTTCTTAAGAGGCATAATACCTCGTCATATACTGTCCCTCAAGGCTTCAGCCTTGAGAAAAAAGGCGTCTTATCGTAACTCAAGGCTTTAGCCTTGATGTTTCAAACCTAAAGGTTTGAGTTACGGTGTCTTATCGTAACTCATATCTCTACCCCTATCTCCTTTGCCGCAGTGTTCAAATCCTTATCCCCCCTGCCTGAAAGATTGACAATGATTGTCTTATCCTTGCCAAGTTTTGACGCTAGTTTCATTGCGTATGCAACAGCATGAGAGCTTTCCAAAGCAGGGATTATGCCTTCTGATAAAGATAAAATCTTAAAGGCATTTAAAGTCTCTTTGTCAGTAACTGCTGTGTATCCAATCCTGCCTGCATCATGCAGGAAACTGTGTTCAGGCCCGACACCCGGATAATCAAGCCCTGCTGAAACAGAATGGGTATGTGTTATCTGCCCATCGCTGTCTTGTAAAAGATAGGTCTTGCTTCCGTGCAGAACGCCAACCTTGCCTGCGCATATTGACGCAGCGTGTTTGCCTGTTTTAAGACCATAGCCCGCTGCCTCAACGCCGAACATCTTTACATTTTTATCCTTTAAAAATGGATAGAAAAGCCCCATAGCATTGCTCCCGCCGCCGACGCAGGCGACAAGGAAATCAGGCAATCTGTTTGTCATGTTTTTTATCTGTCCCCTCGCCTCTCTGCCTATGATTGATTGAAAATCCCTGACGAGCATTGGATACGGATGAGGACCTGCAACGCTTCCGATTATATAAAATGTATTCCAGACATTTGTAACCCAATCTCTTAACGCCTCGTTCATCGCATCTTTTAATGTGCAACTGCCAGAAGAAACAGGGTTCACCTTTGCACCTAATAATTTCATCCTGAAGACATTCGGCTTCTGTCTCTCAATGTCCTCTGTCCCCATATAAATTTCGCACTCAAGACCGAACATAGCCGCAACAGTGGCTGTTGCAACACCGTGCTGGCCTGCGCCTGTCTCAGCTATAATTCTCTTTTTCCCCATCCTCTTTGCAAGAAGGATTTGCCCCATTGTGTTATTGATTTTATGCGCCCCTGTGTGGCACAAATCCTCCCGCTTTAAATAGATTTTAGCACCGCCAGCCTTTTTTGTAAGCCTCTCTGCAAAATAAAGGGGTGTAGGGCGTCCGACATATTCTTTCAGATAATAATCCAATTCTTTCTTGAAATTATTATCGCTCTTAAATTTCAGATATGCCTTTTCAAGTTCAATAACAGCAGGCATCAATGTCTCTGAAATATACCTTCCGCCGTATATGCCGAAGTGTCCTTGTTTGTCTGGAAGATTTTCAAGGCTAATGCCTTGGGTTACTTTCTGACTTCTGACTCCTGACTCCCGACTTTTCATTGTATTCCCTTTGCCCTTTCTATAAATTTCTTCAACTTTTTTAAATCCTTTTTCCCGGGTTTCTTTTCCACGTTGCTTGATACATCAACAGCATAAGGCTTGACTATCCTTATTGCCTCTGCGACATTTTCAGGCGTAAGCCCGCCTGCTAAAATTATCCTTCCCCCCGATAAAGACATTCGGGGGCAGGCAAATCCTTTTGCCTTTTTTGCAAGAACCCAGTTAAATGTCTCCCCTGTTCCCCCTTCCACACCTTCTTTAAATGTATCAAGCAAGAATGCAGAAACATTATATTCTTGCAATTTGAGATTTGAGATTTGAGATTTGAGATTTGAAATCCTGAATGCCTTTATAACATTTTTTTTTAAACTATTGCAAAATTCAGGCGGTTCATTGCCGTGTAATTGAATAACATCCAGCCCTGCCTCATCCACAATCTTATTTATCTTGTCTTTAGTCTCATTGACAAATACACCAACCGCTGTAATAAACGGCGGAAGCGCCTTTACAATCTTTCTTACAGTCTTAACATCCACACAACGGGGAGATTTTTTATAAAAAATAAACCCCAGCGCATCCGCCCCATATTCTGCTGCTGCAAGGGCATCCTTAATATTTGTTATGCCGCATATTTTGACCTTAATCATAGGTTCTAGGTTTCAGGTTTTTTGTTTTTACTAACATCTAATACCTGTTACCCCTTTCATCTCCCTTAACTTCTTTCCTATATCAGGCTCTTTCATCAGCGCCTCTCCAATTAGAAATGCCTTAACACCCGCATCCTTTAATCGCAAAATATCTTTATGCGTATTTATCCCGCTTTCGCTGACAACGATTTTATCAGAAGGTATGTCTTTAATAAGGTTTATGGTTGTATCCAAATCTGTCTTGAATGTCTTTAAATCTCTGTTGTTTATGCCTATTAGCCTTGCATTCGTTGACAAAACTTTTTCAATCTCTTTCCTGTCATGCACCTCAACAAGACATGCCGTGCCGAGACTGTAACTTAAATTCAGAAATTCTTTTAACTCTTCCTTATCCAAGAGCCCTGCAATCAACAGGACTGCATCTGCGCCTGCCGCCCTTGATTCGTATATTTGATACTCGTCAAAGATGAAATCCTTTCTGAGAAGTGGAAGAGAAACCGCTTCTTTTATCTCGCTCAAGTAGCCTATGTGTCCATGAAAATATTTTCCCTCTGTGAGAACCGATATCGCGGCAGCCCCGTTCTTCTCATAGATTTTGGCTATTCCCACAGGGTTAAAATCCTTTCTGATAACCCCTTTTGACGGCGATGCTTTCTTGACCTCTGCAATTATGTTTATGCCTTTGCCTGAAATTGCCTTTGCAAAATCCCTTGTCGGCTCTGCATCACACACCATTTTTTTGAGAATGTCTAATGGGACTTCTTTTTTTTTCTGTTCAAGAGCTCTTTTTTTATAGAAAACTATCTCATCAAGGATATTACTTTGAACTTTCATTTATTTGTCATCTCTTTTAGTTTATTCAATTTCTCAAGGGCAAGCCCTGAATCAATAGAGCCCCTTGCTGCTGCAATCCCTTCTTCAATGGATTTTGCAACGCCGCCTGCGACAATTGCAAATGCTGAATTTAATATAACAACATCTCTTTTCGGAGACCTTTTCCCTTTGAATATATCCAGTATGAACTCTGCATGTTCTGAAGGGCTAAAGCCTTTTAAATCTGAAGGAAGACACCTTTCAAATTGCGCGGCAAGCGTAATCTCATCAAGTCCATCCTCGCCGTGGACAACAAATGCATGTTCAGCGCCAAGGTTTGATAGAACCTTTCCGATGCTGTCAGTAAGGCTGTCGTCATAAACACCAATAACCTGACACCTTGCGCCAGCAGGATTTGTAAGCGGGCCGAGGATATTAAATATCGTCCTTATTCCTATCTCGCGTCTAACGGGGGCCGCATATTTCATTGCGCCATGAAGCATGGGCGCAAATAAAAAACCTATGCCGATTTCTTTAAGGCACTCCTCAACCTTCGCCACTTCAACCTCAATATTTACGCCCAATGCGGCCAGAACATCAGCGCTCCCGCACTTTGATGAAACGCTTCTGTTCCCATGCTTTGCAATTGTAAGCCCTGCGCCTGCTGCAACAAATGCAGCGGCAGTTGAGATATTGAATGTCATTGCCTCATCCCCACCTGTGCCGCATGTGTCAACGACCTTTTTGCCTTTGGCATTTATCTTTGTTGACTTTTCCCTCATCACCTTTGCAGCGCCTGTTATTTCATCAACTGTTTCGCCTTTTATCCTTAATGCTGTCAGAAATGCGCCAATCTGAGCAGGCGAAGCCTCGCCAGACATGATTTCATTCACAACAGAAATCATTTCAGATTCAGTCAAGTCCTGATTTTTAATGATTTTGGAGATGGCATCTTTAATCACTTCTTCGACTCCTTGAAATATTCAAAAAATTCCTCAATATATCTTTGCCGGACTTTGTCAGTATTGATTCGGGATGAAACTGAACCCCCTCAAGTATAGTTTTCTCCTGACTCCTGACTCCTGACTCCTGACTCTTATTTTTATACCTTACGCCCATAATCTCATTATCCTCTGTCCATGCGCTGATTTCAAGGCAGTGAGGCAAACTTTCCCTTTTTATAACAAGTGAATGATACCTTGTTGCCTCAAAAGGATTTGGGATATCTTCAAATATAGTCTTGTTGTCATGATAGATTTTAGATGTCTTTCCATGCATGAGTATCTTTGCCTTTATAATCTCGCCGCCAAAGGCATAGCCAATAGATTGATGTCCGAGGCACACTCCTAAAAGCGGAATCCTGCGCGCAAATGTTTTGATTACATCAACAGACACCCCTGCCTTTTCAGGGTCGCATGGTCCAGGTGAAATGACAATCCTGTCAGGCTTTAATTCCTCAATCTCTCTGACAGTGATTTTGTCATTACGATACACCCTTACATCCTCGCCAAGTTCAGCCAAATACTGAACAAGGTTGTAAGTAAAGGAATCATAGTTGTCAATCATTAGTAACATAGGTTAAAAGGTTAATAGGTTAAAAGATTATAGATTATAGGCTATAGGTTATAGGCTATAGGCTATAGGTTATAGGCTATAGGCTATAGCCTATGGGTTTTTTCTATTGCCTCTCACCCATTGCCTATTGCCTGTCTTTATTCCAATCCCTCCCTTGCCATTTCCACTGCCTCAATAGTTTTTAAGTCTGCCTGCTTCTTAATTACTTTAAAATCAACATCGTTATGAAAGAGGGCGACTTTATTTTCAATGGCTATTGCCGCGATTATGCAGTCAATGGTTTTTCTAACGGTTTTCCCATACCTCCTGCATTTTCTATAAATCTCAGCCGCCATTATATAGGAATGAATGCCGTTTGGTTTGATAATTGGAAATTCCAGCAGGTAATTCTTTACAGTATCATAATCTGCATCCTCTTTTATGCCTTGAAGTATTTCAGCAAGGATAATCTCTGTTATGCAAATCTCCTCTTCATTTTCCAAAAGGCGGTGCAAAAGACGGCGGTGCGGGGTATCCCTGCCTGTTAAAAAATCTATCCATACGCTTGTGTCAACAAGTATCATGCCCTTGTCATCCGCATCTCATCAAGACTTCCCTCCCATATAACCTTCCCCTCAAGTTCAAGCATCTTCTTTCTGCGGAGTTTTTTTACAAGTTCTTCAATTGCATAGTTGACAATCTCTTTTTTGGTTTTTATGCGCGTTAGTTTAATAGCCTCTTTTACAATCTTGTCATCTAATTCTATATTTGTCCTTGACATAAATAGCCCCCTTTCCATACACCAAAAATAGCATGTTTATGTGTATAAAACAATCTTTTATTCCCAAAACTATACACTGTTCACTAACGACCATTCACTGTATTTTTTACTCCAATCCCTCTCTTGCGAGTTCTACTGCCTTTAACATCGCCTTTGCCTTGTTTATTGTCTCCTGATATTCATTTTCAGGTATTGAGTCAGCAACAATGCCTGCGCCTGCCTGAACATATATATTATTATCTTTTATAACAAGCGTCCTTATTGTAATTGCCATATCCATAGTTCCTGAAAAACCGAAATATCCAACAGAGCCTCCGTAAGCCCCTCTCTTGCAAGGCTCAAGTTCTTCTATGATTTCCATTGCCCTTACCTTTGGGGCACCTGTTAAAGTCCCTGCTGGAAAACATGCGCGGACAGCGTCAAAGGAATTTTTATCATCCTCCAGTTTGCCGTGGACATTTGAAACAATATGCATCACATGCGAGTATCTCTCAACTGTCATAAATTCGTTCACATCAACTGTCCCTGTTTGAGAGACCCTGCCAATATCATTTCTCCCTAAATCAACAAGCATTATATGCTCTGCAATCTCTTTTGGGTCATTAAGCAAATCATGCTCAAGATTTTTGTCTTCATCAATGGTTTTACCCCGCGGTCTTGTGCCTGCAATCGGCCTCACATCAATATCCTTGCCCTCAACCCTTACTAAAATCTCGGGCGATGAACCGATAAGTTCAAGACCATCAAGCCTCATATAAAACATATACGGAGATGGATTTACAACCCGTAAACTCCTATATATGTCAAAAGGCTCCACATCCAGTTTTGTATTAAACCGCTGAGAGAGAACAACCTGAATAACATCGCCTGCCTTGATATACTCCTTTGCCTTTAATACTGCATTTAAAAATCCTTCTCTGGAAAAATTGGAAGAGAGTGCAGTTTCTTTAACCTCTTGACTTTTGACTTTTGACTCTTGACTTGTTTTACTAGCAGGTGATTTCAGTCTGTCAACAATCCCATCTATCTTTTCTATAGCCTCTCTATAAACCTTTTCAGGCTTATCATCTATAACCGCATTATACACAACCTTTATCTTCTGTTCCAGATTATCAAATATGAGAAGGGACTGCGTTATTAAAAAAACAGAATCGTATATATCAACATCCCTTTTACTTGTATCAGGGAGATGCTCAAAGAACCTGACCATATCATAACCGATATAGCCCACAGCACCGCCATAAAATCTGGGAAGCCCCATAACCTCCACAGGTGTAAACCTTGCAAGTATCTCCTGCAGTATGGATAAAGGGGCACCTTTTTTATTTATAACCTTATCACCTTCAATAATCTCTATATTGTCACCCTTGTTCCTGAATACAATTCTGGAGCCTACCCCTATAAAACTGTACCTGCCCCATTTCTCACTTCCTTCAACACTTTCAAAGAGAAAGGCATCTTCACCGCTATCTACCTTTTTAAATGCAGATACAGGTGTGTCCATGTCTGCCAAAACCTCGCGGTATACAGGTATAAGGCATCCCTTCTTTGCAATCTTCAGGAAATCTTCTGGCACGGGTAAATGTTTAATTTTCACTTGAAAATACCCTCCGAGAGGCTGACTGCCATGCTGGCAAACCGTCTATTGTTAGTTAAAAACGATAGGCGAAAAGTGTAAAACAAAGGTACATTAGTTTTTAGTTTTTATCTTTGCATTTTTCGCTTCTCATCATGCAGGGCAGTCAGCCTCATATAAATTTTCATCCCCCTTTGCCTGCCTGTCGGCAGACAGGTGAGCCAACAGTTCATGTGGGTTTCATACTTTTAAAACTAATAACACGGCAAGATTTTTGTGTCAACCCTGTTAGAAAGCAGAAACGCACCTTTAGTAGCCACACCCTTTATGGGTGCGCTATTTTCGCAGGCATAAAGCCTGCGGCTACCAGCTGATGCTTCAAAGCGAACTTTCTAACAGGGTCAAAATAAAAAAAGGCAAGTTTTATATCACCTTGCCTTTTGTATTATACTAAACCCAAAAAAAACAGTTGCATTTTTTGGTAATCATTTAAAGTTACACAGTTTTTTCAGCCCCTCTTGACCCTCCTGTCCGCATTACCGCCGGCTTCTTGCCCGACTTTTTCACTACCCCTTCTTCAACCAGTTCAATATACGACATATGGGCAGAATCACCTGTCCTTACACCCAATTTAAGTATCCTTGTATAACCGCCATTCCTGTCTTTATATTTTGGGGCTATTTCTTTAAAGAGTTTTTTTACAACACCCTTATCCCTCATAAATGCCACTGCCTGCCTTTCAGCAGCAAGACTCCCTTTCTTGCCAAGGGTAACCATCTTGTCAGCAATACTACGTAGCTGTTTTGCCTTTGCAGTAGTGGTCTTTATCCTGCCGCTGGCAAAAAGGGAATTTGTGAGGTTTGCCATCATGCACCTTAAGTGCCCTACTTTTCTGTCAAATCTCTTTTCGTCCCTGTTATGTCTCATATTAACACTCCAATTTATTTTTGACGCTGTTTATAAATTGTTGGCTCATGCGGTCTGTAACTTCCCGTCTGTCTTTTCAAAATACATCCTGTCCAGTTCTTCTCTTGATGGGAAACCTTCTAAATGCATTCCAAAATCAAGCCCCATTTCTGTAATCAGTTCCTTTATCTCATTTAAAGACTTTCTTCCAAAATTCTTTGTTTTTAACATCTCTGTCTCTGTCTTTTGCACAAGTTCACCAATGTATTTTATGTCTGCATTTTTAAGACAGTTGGCAGAACGGACAGATAATTCAAGTTCATCTACCGGACGAAAGATGTTCTCATTAAGTGCAGCCTTTTTTTCTACAACCTCTTCCTCTACCACCTTTTCCTCTTCTTTTTCATCAAATGTAATAAATACACTTAGCTGTTCTTTCAAAATCTTGGCGCTAATTGCAAGTGCCTCTTCTGATGATACAGCACCTGTTGTCCATATTTCTATGGTCAGTTTATTGTAATCGGTTCTCTGACCAACCCTTGTATGTGTAACATTATAGTTAACCCGTGTGATAGGTGAAAATATCGCATCTATCGGAATTGTCCCTACAGGCTGGCTTTCCTCTTTATTTCTTTCTGCCTGAACATATCCCTTGCCTGTCTTAACTACCATCTCTGCGTCTAATTTCGCATCCTTTGATATAGTAAGAATATGTAAATCAGGATTTAATATCTCTACAGATGAGTCACAAATAATATCTCCTGCCCTGACATCTCCATCACCCCTTGCCTTTATCCTGACAACCTTCTGCCCTGCACTATGGAGTTTAATCCTCACCTGCTTAAGATTTAATATAATTTCAGTCATATCTTCCTTAATACCCGGTATGACTGAAAACTCGCTCAAGGTCGGCATACCTTCTATTCTAAAAGATGTTATTGCAGCACCCTGAAGTGAGGAGATAAGTATTCTCCTCAGTGAATTACCAATAGTAACACCAAAGCCCCTCTCTAAAGGCTCAATTACAAACTTACCATATGTATTGGTTAAGGTATCTTTATCAACCTCTAATCTTTTTGGTTTGATTAGATCCAACCAGTTTTTATGCATAATTACCTCGCTTATTTTAGGTATCAGGTATCAGGTATCAGGTATCAGGTATCAGATGTCAGAAAAACCTAGAACCTGAAACCTAGAACCTAAAACCTGTATTTATTATTTTGAATACAATTCTACAATGAGCTGCTCATGGACAGGCATTGTGATGTCATCTCTCTTGGGCTGTCCTTTAATAATCCCTTTATAACTACCTTTATCCAATTCAAGCCACTGGGGGATACCCCTTCGCTCCACTGCCTCAAGGGATTGGTTTATCTTTAAAGACTTAGTTCCTTTTTCTTTTAACTGTAAGACTGTGCCCACTTTCACTGTATAGGATGGAATATCTACTGCCCTGCCATTGACAGTAAAATGACCATGCATCACCAGTTGCCTTGCCTCTCTTCTGGAGTCTGCAAAACCAAGACGATACACCACATTATCAAGTCTTTTCTCAAGAAGGCTTAAAAGATTTTCGCCTGTTATACCCCTAACCTTTTCAGCCCGTCTGAAATTACCCCTGAATTGTCGCTCCATGAGACCATATACCCTCTTTACCTTCTGCTTTTCTCTTAACTGTAACGCATATTCAGAGGACTTACTCCTTCTCTGTCCGTGCTGTCCGGGGGCATAACTCCTTTTATCAAAGGCACATTTATCTGTATAGCACCTATCTCCTTTAAGGAAGAGTTTCAAACCTTCCCGTCTACAAAACTTGCAAACTGCCTCAATATGTCTTGCCAATTCTTCCTCCCTTGTCGCTTCGCTTCATTGCAAAATGCAAAGTGCAAATTTTAAATTGAAAAATATCCTTAATTTTGCATTCTACATTTTACAATTTACAATTATTATTTAAACCCTTCTCCTTTTTGGCGGCCTGCACCCATTGTGCGGAATGGGTGTTACATCTCTTATAATATTGATTGTAAAACCTGCTGCCTGCAAAGAACGAAGCGCAGATTCTCTGCCTGCACCGGGCCCTTTGACATACACATCAACAGTTCTGACACCATATTCCTGAGCCTTTTTGGCTGCTACATCTGCAGTAATCTGTGCTGCAAAAGGTGTCCCCTTTCTGGAACCCTTAAAACCCTGTGCACCAGCGCTTGCCCCAGCAATAACATTTCCGTTTACATCTGTAACTGTAACCATCGTATTATTGAATGTAGATTGAATATGGACAATACCTTTTGATATACCCTTTTTCTCTTTTTTTGCCTTTGCCATCAAACCTCCATGTCGCTTCGCTCCATTGTCCAATGGAAATTGTAAAAACTTCAAACCTGAAAGGTTTGAGTTACAACCGTAACTCAAGGCTTTAGCCTTGAGGCTTTTTGCAATTTACAATTCAACATTCTTTAGAATGTTGTTATACCTCTTTTTTCCTGACCGACACTGTTTTTCTTGGTCCTTTTCTTGTCCTTGCATTTGTATGTGTCCTCTGCCCCCTTACAGGCAGTCCTTTTCTGTGCCGCAGTCCTCTGTATGCCCCTATATCCATAAGTCTCTTTATATTCATAGCAACTTCTCTGCGAAGGTCTCCTTCTACCCTATGGTCTCTGTCAATTATCTTTCTTATGTTTGCAACCTGCGACTCTGAAAGGTTTTGTGTCCTCGTATTGATATCAACCCCAGCCTCTTTAAGGATATTCCTTGATGTTGTCATACCTATACCATAAAGATAGGTAAGGGCAATCTCTATCCTTCTATTTTTGGGTAAATCTACGCCTGCAATCCTTGCCAATTTTACCTCCGTTTTTCAGTATCAGTGTCAGTGATTAGTGTCAGTAAATGGTTTTTTAATCTTTTTACTGTCACTGACACTATTCACTGACACTGATACCTGCCTTATCCTTGTCTTTGCTTGTGTTTGGGTGTTTCGCATACAACCCTCACAACACCTTTCCGCCTTATTACCTTACATTTGTTGCATATCTTTTTTACCGAACTTCTGACCTTCACCCCGTTAGACCTCCTCTTAACTACGGGCTATAGGCGATGGGCTAGAGGCTATGGGTTTTACTCTTACCTATTGCCTATAGCCTATTACCTATCGCCTGTTTTTTTATTTCGCCCTATATATTATCCTTCCCCTTGTTAAATCATAGGGTGATAATTCTACAGTCACCTTATCCCCCGGAAGTATCTTTATAAAATGCATCCGCATCTTTCCTGAGACATGTGCCAGAACCATATGCTTGTTTTCCAGTTCCACCCTAAACATGGCATTTGGCAGTGTTTCTCGGACAGTACCTTCAACTTGTATTGATCCTTCTTTAGCCATATCTCATTGAGTTACAGAGTTTAAGGAGTTTAGGAGTTTAAGAGTTAAGGAGTAAAAGCAAAAACTCCTTAACTCCTCAACTCCTAAAGTTTGCTCAGTATATAAGCACCATTTTCTGTTATTGCTACCGAATGTTCAAAATGCGCTGACAGGCTGCCATCCTTTGTAACTGCTGTCCAGCCATCCTTCAGGACAACAACATCGCTTCCACCTGCATTTATCATCGGCTCTATGGCAAGCACCATGCCTGCCTTTAATCTTATACCCTTACTTCTTTTTCCAAAATTTGGCACCTGCGGCGCCTCATGAAGACTCTGTCCAATGCCGTGCCCTACAAAATCCCTTACCACTGAAAAACCATTTTTCTCAACATACTCCTGAATTGATGCACCTATATCAAACAATCTATTCCCAACCTTTGCCTCATCTATGCCGATATACAATGACTTTTCAGTAATTTCCAAAAGCCTTTCTGCCTCTCCTGAAATATTGCCTATAGGAACCGTTATTGCAGCATCACCATAATATCCATTATACAGAACACCCATATCAATACTCAATATATCACCATCCTTCAAAACCCTCTTGCCAGGCATACCGTGTACAACCTCTTCATTAACAGAAGTACAGATACAATATGGGTATCCTTTGTAACCCTTAAATGCAGCAGCAACCTTCCTCTTTTTTATCTCCTCCTCACAAATCCTTTCAATATCAAGGGTAGTAACCCCTGCCTTTGCACTAAACTTTAATTCTTGCAATATCCCGGCAACTATTATATTGCTTGCCCTTAATTTCTCTATTTCATGAGTTGACCTTAAAATTATTATTTCATTAGTCCTCATTCCACTTTCTAATCTTACTCTACCACCATAGATTCATTATCTTTCCTTTAAACAAACCATCTATCAGGACCCAACGGCATTTATAATATTCTCTGTTATACTCCCCATCTTGCCAACACCGGATATTGACTTCAGTATCCCTTTGGTTTTGTAATATTCCTTGAGCGGCGATGTCTGTTCATTATAAATCTTTAATCTTGCCTTTATTACCTCTTCTCTATCATCATCACGCTGATAAAGTTCACCACCGCATTTACTGCATCTATCTGCATTTAGAGGCGGATTAAATAATATATGGTAACCCTGATTGCATACCCTGCACACCCTCCTGCCGGAGAGCCTTTTAATGACCTCATCATCAGGCACATCTATGCTAATAACACTGTCAATCCTTTTCCCCATCTCTTTAAGCGTATCTTCAAGCGTTTCTGCCTGTCCTATAGTTCTTGGAAATCCATCCAGTATAAAACCATTGCTGCAGTCGCCCTGCTTTAGTCTCTCAATAACTATCTTCACAACAACAGCATCTGGAACAAGCAAGCCGCCGTCCATGTATGCCTTTGCTTCAAGACCAATCTGCGATTTATCTCTGACAGCAGTTCTTAATATATCACCTGTTGATATCTGCGGTATCTTATATCTATCTACAAGTTTCTGGCACTGAGTCCCTTTACCGGCACCAGGGGGACCAAGAAGGATAAGACCATGCACTTATTTCTTCCTCGCTATGTCAAGAATTGTAAAAACCTCAAACCTGAAGGTTTGAGTTACAACCGTAACTCAAGGCTTTAGCCTTGAGGACTTTTTACAACCGTAACTCAAGGCTTTAGCCTTGAGGACTTTTGCATCTTGCATCTTACAATTTACAATTCAACATTCTTGAGAATGTTGCTATCCCCTCCTACCTTTTATTCTCCCTTTTTTAAGAATGCCGTCGTAAGACCTTACAAGCATGTGAGATTCTATCTGCTGAGCAGTATCAAGGGCAACACCAACCACAATTAAAAGCGCAGTCCCTCCAAAATAAAACGGCACATTAAATCTGCCGATAAGTATAGACGGTAAAACACATACAAACGAAAGATATAATGCACCCCACAGGGTTATCCTTCTGAGTATCCTGTCTACATACTCTGCTGTATGATGACCGGGTCTTATACCCGGCACAAAACCACCGTTCTTTTTAAGATTGTCAGCAATATCTACTGGATTGAACTGTATTGCTGTATAAAAATATGTAAAACCTATAATGGTAGGTATATACAAAAGATTATACCATATCCCTACAGGATTTAAGGCATCAGCAATCATCTTTACCCATCCAATATCTATAAAATTAGCTGCTGTAGCAGGGAATATGATTATTGAAGAGGCAAATATAGGTGGTATAACCCCTGCAGAGTTTATCTTTAATGGGAGATGGGTGCTCTGCCCCCCGTAAACCTTTCTGCCGACAACCCTCTTTGGATACTGGATAGGTATCCTTCTCTGTCCCTGTTCCATAAATATTATAAATGCCACAATCGCAACGGCAAATATCAGGACAAAAAGCACAAAGAGGAAGTTCATCTCTCCTGTTCGGACAAGACTGAATGTATTATTTATTGCACTTGGCAGATTTGCAACAATACCTGCGAATATTATAAGTGATATACCGTTCCCAACACCTCTCTCTGTAATCTGTTCGCCAAGCCACATTATAAATGCTGTGCCTGATGTAAGCGTTATGACTGCCAGGAGTCTAAAAGACCAGCCTGGATTTGGCACAATAAGTTCACCTGCAGGTCCTTTCATGCTTTCAAGTCCCATTGCAATGCCAAGCCCCTGAATCACACTCAAAAGTATTGTTCCATACCTTGTATATTGAACTATCCTTCTTCTCCCTGATTCGCCCTCTTTAGATAACTTCTCAAGATGAGGAATAGTAACGGTTAAAAGTTGGAGGATGATAGACGAACTGATATAAGGCATTATGCCCAATGAAAAAACTGAAAGGTTTCTTAATGCACCCCCTGAAAACATATCAATAAAACCAAGAAGCGTGCCCTTTGCCTGAT
>JACRPW010000035.1 GCA_016223005.1 Deltaproteobacteria bacterium
AGGAAGAGACATTTCAATAGAAATATCTAAATAGAAAATTTAAAATTAAAACGAAATAGTTTTACTTTTTCATTGCTTGTTTAGATATTTCTATTTAGTTTTTCCCTTCATGCTTCGTGGTTTAAACATTTTCGGAGCAAAAATAGGGGAAGTGTCCTTGTGTTTTCTCTGTATTTTCTTATAACTGTTTTTTCACGGTCTCGGCGCTATTGTCGCGAGAAAGACAAGCCTTGTTTTAGCAATATATCCGTGTGGTTCGCCGGGTTCCCAGATGATGACAGAACCTGGTCCTGCCTCAACCTCCTCTTTGTCAGAAAGGAATTTACCTGTGCCTTCAAGCACTGTCATAATAACCCTTGAGGATGAGCAGCACTTTTGCACACCCTGTCCGGGTTCAGAGCAGAACATGGCGAATCTTGCCTGTTCAGAATCAAATATTAAGAATGAGTTCTTTGAATCCTTTTTAAATTCTATGAGACCTTTTGTGTCTATTTTTTCCATTCAATCCCCTCCTGAAAATAAAATAATTTCTAGCATTCAGGGCATTTTTTGGATATGATAAAAATCATGTTTGATGTCAAATCCTTTGGTTATTATTAAAACAAATGACATGGGGTTTTAGATGGATATAAAAATTACAAAAAATATGAAGACCAACGAGGCAGTTGAAAAATATCCTGCCGTGAAAGAGGTCTTTATAAAATATTTTGGCAAGGGCTGTTTTGACTGTCCTGCCTTTGGCTCAGAGGATATAGCATTTGCCTGCACAATGCACGGAACAGATGTGGAGCAGTTTGTAAAGGAATGTATAGAGGCTGTGGGAAAGACACAAAAAGGTATATAGTTGTTAGGTCTTCTTTTCTTGACATATGCCTGTATTTGTCGTTATACTCATCCGTAAACGGAGACTTTTATGACCTTTACAGTAACTCTTACCGAGATTTCAATATTTCTGATAGCAATATCTGTATTTATCTTTGTCCTTTATCTTATACCTGCTGTCATACAGTTAAAGGAGACATTAAGGGCAGTGCAGAAACTGTCTGAAAAATATGAGGATATGACAGCAAATGTAAAGTCTATAACTGACAAGGTAAGTGAAAATATGGATACTGTTAGTGAGGTTGTAAAGAATTTTAAGGATGTCGGACTCAAGGTAACAGGGCTGGCTGATGTTGTGTTTAATAAAGTTAAGACCCCTATTTTGACAATAATAGGGCTTTTAACCGGTATAGGTTTTGGTATCAAACATTTCAGAAAAGGAGGTGAAGAAGATGTCTGATAGAGGTGGTTCTACGATGATTGAGGTAACACTGGCATTTTTACTGGGAGGGGTAGTCGGGGCAGGTATTGCCCTTCTTTATGCGCCTGCTGCAGGAGAAGAAACAAGGCAGAAACTAAAGGAAACAACAGACAGGTTGAGGGGACAGATTAGGGATAAAACCGAAGGTATGGGTGGATATGTGGAAGAGGGTGTCCAGAAGGTAAAAGAATTTATTGATGAGAAAAAGGCTGATATAACTGCGGCATATGAGTCGGGTAAAGAAGCATACAGGCGGGAAAAGGCTAAATTATAGTTTGACATTTATTTTTTTATTATGATAGATATTAATGCTAAAATTTTTGCCATATATCCATGGCAAATGTACACAGTAGTTTTAAGGAGGAATGAACATGCCACAAAATGGAGGCTGTCCTGACTGCTATGCAGTGATAAAGACAGGCGGTAAACAGTACAGAGTTTCAAAGGGTGATGTAGTTAAGGTAGAGAAGATATGTGGTAACCCTGGAGACCCTATAGAACTGAGCGATGTGCTGATGGTAGGGTCTAGTGATGGTGTGAAAGTTGGCAGCCCTGTTCTTGAAAATGCAAAGGTTATAGCAGAGGTTGTGGGCAGCGGCAAAGCTAAAAAGGTTATAGCCTTTAAGAAAAAACTGAGAAAGGGTTTTCGGAAGAAAATCGGACACAGGCAGGAGTTTACGAGTATAAAGATAAAGGAAATAAGGGCATAGGAGGTAAGAAATGGCTCATAAGAAGGCAGGTGGAAGTTCAAGAAACGGAAGGGACAGCAATGGTCAAAGAAGGGGGGTAAAGGTATTCTCAGGGCAGGTTGTCTCTGCCGGCAGTATCCTTGTCCGTCAGGTCGGCACAAAGATACATCCGGGAGATAATGTTGGGCTTGGTAAGGACTATACCCTTTTTTTTTTTTTTTTTTTTATTGTGAAATATGAGGCGAGGGGCAGAGATAAGAGACAGGTCAGCGTATATCAGCAATAATATCAATTTAAAATCTTTTCTGGATTTAAATAGGGGTCAAAGATTATTGACCCCTATTTTTTTATGCGGTCTTTATGAAACACTCATGCCAACAATTTGGCACAAAGGATAATGAAAGTCTTATCATAGTTATAGCGGCTGTCTACCCTGCCTGCAAACCCGTTGCCTCTAAAAGCCCCCCACCCAGACGGTTTGCCAACAGGGTAGGCAGCCGCTTGTGAGGATTTTTAGATGAAATCTCCAAATTTTATAGATGAGGCTTTGATATATGTGAAGGCTGGCAATGGCGGAAGGGGCTGTGTCAGTTTCAGGAGGGAGAAGTATGTTCCAAAGGGCGGTCCTGACGGCGGAGACGGCGGAGATGGCGGCGATGTTATAATAATTGGTGATAAGAGACTCTCAAGTCTTCTGGATTTTAAATATAAGAAAAACTATATTGCAGAAAGGGGGCAGCACGGCAAAGGGAGCAACTGGCACGGCAGAAACGGAAAGTCTATAACAATCCATGTCCCTGTAGGAACTGTAATAAAGGATGCAGAGAGCGGCGAGATTATAGAAGACATTATATCCGATGGACAGAAGCTCTTGATTTCAAAAAGTGGGAGGGGCGGAAAGGGGAATGCCCATTTTGTTTCATCAACCTTTCAAACACCGAGATTTGCCCAGCCGGGTGAAGAAGGGGAAGAAAAAAATCTTAAACTTGAACTGAAACTCTTGGCAGATGTCGGCATCATAGGCTTTCCGAATGCAGGCAAATCAACTTTAATATCCCGCATATCAAAGGCAAAGCCGAAGATTGCAGATTATCCTTTTACAACCATAAGACCATATCTCGGCGTTGTCCATGTCGGCGACTATGCAAACTTTGTTGTAGCAGACATCCCCGGTCTTATTGAAGGGGCACATGAAGGGAAGGGGCTTGGAATCAGATTTTTAAAACATGTGGAAAGGACAAGCATCTTCATACATCTTATAGACATATCGCCGTTTTCAAACCGTGAGCCCGAAAAAGACTTTGAGGTTATAAATAAAGAACTTGCTGCATTCAACCCTGCCTTGAAAAATAAAAAACAAATCATAGCGCTCAATAAAATTGACATCCCTGATGCAAGGGAAAGACTGCCAAATCTCTTGAAATTTTTTGAGTCCAAAGGTATAAAGACATTTGCCGTATCTGCCGCTACCGGAGAAGGTCTTGATGAACTCATAAGATATGCGGCTCAAGAGGTAATGAAGGGAAAAACAGGACAAACTGATTTATGAACTATAATCTTGCTCATGTTTCCGGTTACAGCCGTTGGTTTAGATTTGATGAGACATTAGATTTGTTTTCAAAGATTTCTATGGAACCTGCGGAAAGGCTTATCCTTTCATCAGACGGCTCTCTTACAAGGCTTCTTGAATCACTTTATTTTTTCCCAGTTGAGGTAGAGGTCAAAAACCACAGGATAGAACCTATAGAAAATGTTATTGCTGAATACTTGAATGTGAGCCCGAAGCAGGATGCCATAACAAGGGATATATGGCTTAAGAAGGATGGAAAGAGGCTTGTCTATGCCCATTCAGTATTTCTGAGCGCCGGGCAGTCAAAAGATTTTCTGGATAAACTTATAAAGGGTGCTGAACCTCTCGGGCGTCTCCTGCGAAGTTATAACCTGCTTACCCTCAGGGACAACTGGGAAATCGGTGTAATTCAGTGCCGGGAAATAGCAGATGACCTCGGGGTCCCCTCCGATACTCATATGTGGGCGAGACGATACAGACTTCTGGCAAATCCTGTCAGTGGAAATGGAATCACAGCAGCAATAATGGAGGTCTTCTCGCCTGATGTGGTCAGGGTGAGGCTGGATGATAATAAATAATAAGGCGACAGCAATATTTGACCTGATAAGGCTTAAAAAGCAGTATGGCACTTTGCTTCTCCTTGCACCAACACTGTGGTCGCTTTTTCTTGCAAGCAGCGGCATGCCGCCTTTAAAACTCCTTATAATATTTATCACAGGCACATTCCTTATGAGGAGTGCAGGGTGTGTGATAAATGATATTGCAGACAGGGATTTTGACAGGCATGTGGAAAGGACAAGGGATCGTCCTTTAGCATCAGGCAGGCTGACAGTCCGAGAGGCATTGTTTGTATTTTGCGCCTTGATAGCCCTTTCGTTTGTTTTGGCGCTGTTTCTAAATCCCTTAACCATAATCCTTTCTCTTGTTGCGCTATTTCTTGCCTCTCTTTATCCGTTTGTAAAAAGGGTAAGTTATCTGCCGCAGGTGTTTCTCGGCATGGCATTCGGCTGGGGTTCTGTAATGGCATGGTCAGCGGTCAGAAATGAGATTGGCATTCCTGCAATACTCATCTTTATTGCCAATACCTTTTGGTCAACAGCATATGACACTATATATGCGCTTATGGATAAAGAAGATGATTTAAAAATCGGCGTAAAATCTACGGCAATACTTTTTGGGACACATATTTATACGGTCTTATATTTACTCTTCGCAATGGCAATCATCACCCTCGCAGCAGCCGGCTGGATTGCAAAAATGGGGACTGTATATTTTGCAATCCTTTTTGCAGCAGGCTTTATCTTTGAATATATGGTATATATACTGAGAAAATCTCCAACAAGAGAAACAGCCTTTAGAATCTTTATAGCCAATGCGGGGATAGGATTGTTGATACTAGCGGGCATTGCTGTAGATTATATCTTATAAAAAATGCTGAATTCATACCTCAAAAAACTGTTTGAAGTTGATAGCAGAGGCGATGCGCGTGAGGAAAGTTATTACTCCTGCCTTGAGGAACTTCTAAAAAATTATGCTGACTCATGCGATAGAACTGGCAAAGAGAACTCGCTTTTTAAAGGATGAGGTAACTTTGCAGGAGTTGGAAGAAGAAGAAAAAGGGGGGAAAGGGAACATCATAAACAATAACCAGTATTTTGAGGGCATTGCGCCAGAGGTCTGGGAATACCGGATTGGCGGCTATCAGGTTCTGGATAAATGGCTCAAGGATAGAAAGGATAGAGAGTTGTCTCTTGATGATATAAAGCATTATTGCAGGATTATTACTGCGCTGCAAAAAACTATTGAAACCCAGAAGGCGATAGATGATAGTTATTCAAAGACAGAGGAAAAGATATGACCCTGATGCGCGAAAAAACCATGAGATTGGACGACGGACAGATTGAAGTTGTTGACGATATGGTGGCGGAGATATTGAAAAAAAAGACCCCGGCGCAGCGGCTTAAACTTGCTTTTGACACATGGCATTCGGCAAGGCTCCTCCTTTTTTATCATATTAAGTTTTTACATGCAGATTGGGATGAAAATATGATAAGGAAAGAGGTAGCAAGGAGACTTTCTCATGGAGCAGTATGAACTGCTTATACAACTGGTTCGTTGTTTAGAATCTCTCGGAATCCGCTATATTGTAACAGGTTCAATGGCATCAATGGCATACGGTGAACCGCGGCTGACAAATGATATTGATGTGGTGGCCGATATTAAAGCGAAACATATCAAGGGGCTTAAAAATTGTTTTCCGGAAAATGAGTTCTATTTGAGCGAGGAAGCGGCAACCGAGGCAATTCGCCGGCAACATCAATTCAATATCATTCATCCGGCTTCCGGACTCAAGATAGATGTGATTATCCGCAAACGAAATGCTTTTGACGATAGTCGTTTTAACAGATTAAAAAGAATTCCGACAGCGGAGAATACAGAAGCCGATTTTGCTTCTCCGGAAGATGTCATCATCAAAAAAATGGAATTTTATAAAGAGGGTGAATCGGAAAAACATTTGAGGGATATTACAGGAATTCTTAAAGTATCCGGCGATACCCTTGATTATGACTACATCAATAAATGGGCAAACGATCTGGGACTTAAAGAGATATGGGATGCTGTCTTAAAACGGGTAAAAAAGTGAGGCATTATGATATTCCATGACTTAAGGGAATTTTTAAATCTCCTTGAATCAAAAAACCTTTTAAAGAGGGTTAAGGCAGAGGTCTCTGCAAATCTGGAAATTGCCGAAGTCATGGACAGGCTTGTTAAGAAAAACGGGCATGCTGTTATATTTGAAAATGTCCAAGGCTATGACATCCCTGTTGTTGCAAACCTCTTTGGCACTGTTGAGAGGGTTGCAATGGGGCTTGGCATTTCAGAGGATGAACTTGCGGACATTGGGAAATTTCTTGTTCACCTTCAAAGACCTGAACCGCCGGAAGGAATATGGGAGGCAATAAAATCAATCCCATTCTTTGCAAAGATGCTTACACTGGGTCCGAAAACAGTTAAAAATGCGCCATGTCAGGATGTGGTATTGGAAGGGGACAAGGTTGATTTGTCAAACTCTCATAACATGGCCGCTGGTAATAACGCAGACGCCCGATGCAAGCCAGACAAATGTCGGCGTTTACAGGATGCAGTATATTGATAAGAACCGCGCAATAATGAGATGGCTAAAACACAGGGGCGGAGCACATCATCAGATGTTGTGGAAGGAAAAGGCGCAGCCAATGCCTGTTGCAGTCGCAATAGGCTGTGAGCCTGCAACAATAATAGCAGGGGTAACGCCTGTGCCGGAAAACATAAGCGAGTTTCATTTTGCAGGGATACTTCGAAAAAAAGCGATTGAACTTGTTGACTGCAAGACCATACCTTTAAAAGTCCCTGCAACAGCGGAGATTATTTTAGAAGGCATGATTTATCATGATGATTTGGCAGATGAGGGGCCATTTGGCGACCATACAGGCTATTACAATGCAAAGGAAAAATTCCCTGTGTTTCATATAAAATGCATAACGCACAGAAAAGACCCGCTCTATCTTACAACCATAACAGGAAGACCTCCAAAAGAGGATGCAGTTATCGGCATTGCATTGAACAAGATGTTTCTGCCGAGTCTGCAAATGCAATTCCCTGAGATTAAAGACTTCAGCCTTCCGATGGAGGCAGTCTCATACAGGATTGCTGTTGTATCTATAAAAAAGGAATATCCCGGTCATGCAAAGAGGATTATGCTCGGTATCTGGGGCATGTTAAAGCAGTTCATGTATGTAAAATATATAATTGTTGTTGATGATGATATTGATGTTCACAACTGGAGTGATGTCCTATGGGCTGTGTCAACAAGGGTTGATCCTGAAAGGGATACATGGACTCTCAAAGACACGCCGATTGATTACCTTGATTTTTCATCGCCTGTCGCAGAACTCGGCTCAAAGATGGGCATAGACGCAACAATGAAAAAACCTCCAGAGGTTACAAGGGAGTGGGGCAGTGTGGTAAAGATGGATGATGAAATTGTAAAATTGGTTGATAAGAAGTGGAAGGAGTATGGGGTAGAGTAAATCAAAGATTAAAAATAAAAAATTAAAAATACATATCAAAAATCAAAAATTTTTACATTTTGATTTGTCATTTTGATTTTTAATCTTTAAATTTTTATTTTGGAGTAAAAACAATGCCGATGACAATAACAGAAAAAATTTTAGCAGAGCATGCAGGGTTAAAAGAGGTATGCCCCGGGCAGATTATAAACGCAAAGGTTGACATTGCGCTGGGGAACGACATAACTGCGCCAATTGCTATAAAGGAGTTCAGACAAAGTGGTGCAAAGGGTGTATATAATAAGGACAAGGTTGTTCTTGTCCCTGACCACTTTACTCCTAACAAGGACATAAAATCAGCAGAGCAGTGCAAGATTTTAAGGGACTTTGCAAAAGAGCAGGAACTTACAAATTATTTTGAAGGCGGCGATGTCGGTGTTGAACATGCGTTACTCCCTGAAAAGGGAATTGTCCTGCCCGGTGATTTGGTTATCGGCGCTGACAGCCACACATGCACATACGGCGCATTAGGCGCATTTGCAACAGGCGTTGGCTCGACTGACTTGGCAGCGGCTATGGTTACAGGCGAGGCATGGTTTAAGGTGCCTGAATCAATAAAGTTTAACGCAATCGGCAAAATCGGTGTTGACGGCGCGCTTTACAAGGCAATGGAATTTTGCGGAGATACAATAGAAAATCTTTCAATGGACAGCCGTCTTTCAATGTGCAATATGGCGATTGAGGCAGGCGGCAAGAACGGCATAATAGCGCCTGACAAGATTACTGAGGATTATGTAAAAGAAAGGGCAAAGAGGGAGTATAAATTTTATTCCAGCGACAAGGATGCAAAATATTCGCAAGTCTTTGAATACGATACATCAAAGATAGAGCCGCAGGTTGCATTCCCAAATCTCCCTGAGAATACAAGGAATATAACAGATGTTGGAGATGTTCCAATTGATCAGGTTGTCATCGGCTCATGCACAAACGGCAGGATGGAGGATTTGAGGGTTGCTGCAATGATTTTAAAAGGTAAGAAGGTTGCAAAATATGTAAGACTTATTATTATACCTGCAACGCCTTTAATCTATAAGCAGGCGCTTGATGAAGGGTTTTTTGACATATTCCTTGATGCAGGCGCGATAATAAGCCCTCCGACATGCGGGCCGTGCCTCGGCGGACATATGGGCATACTCGCAGAAGGCGAGAGGGCAATAGCAACAACAAACAGAAACTTTGTTGGAAGGATGGGGCATCCAAAAAGCGAGGTTTATTTATCAAACCCTGCTGTTGCAGCAGCATCTGCGGTCAAGGGCAGGATTGCGCATCCAGATGAGGTGGTTAAAAACAGTGATTAATGAATAGTGAACAGTGAATAGTAAAGAAAAAAAGCCTTCATACTTTCGCCCTGCATTTGACATCCTTGCACCTCTGTATGATTTTGGTGTATGGCTTGTTGGTTTCATTGTTGGCGGTGAGAAGAAGTTTAGAAAACTTGTAATTGATGAACTTGATATTAAGAAAGGGCAACGGGTTTTAGAAATCTGCTGCGGAACAGGGACAACGGCTTTTATGGCAGGCAGGATGGACGCTGAAATATTCGGGCTTGATATTGCAATGGGTATGCTGAAAACTGCCGGCAGAAAGGCTGCAAGAAGAGAGAGCAAGTTTGGACTTGCTCTTGCAAATGCAGAGTCTGTTCCATTCAAAGACAGGTCATTTGACAGGGTAGTTGTTTCAATGGGTCTGCATGAGATGCCTATTTCTGCCATTATAAATACTATTTGCGAGATAAGAAGGGTATTAAAAGGTGGCTCAAAATTTGTTATATTTGACTACCATAAACCGCATGGTCTCGTGAGTTTTCTCCAGAGGCTCTTTTTTGTCTTCACAGAGCATGAGACTGCGAGGGATTTTATAAATTTTGATATTGAAGGGAAATTAAAGGATATTGGTTTTAAAATATTAAAAAGAACCATCCTTGCAAAAGGCGCATTGCAATTGATAACCTGCGAGGCATAAGATATACTATGAAAATTACAAGCGACATGATTGTTGAGGATGTCCTAATAAAATATCCGGAAACTTTGAATGTGTTTGTAAAACAAGGGCATTGCTTTAAACTTCTTGCAAACCCTGTTGCAAGAAAATCCCTTGCAAAACTTGTTACAATAGGAACTGCATGCAAACTCCATTTTATAGATTTGGAAAAACTTTTAAAGGAATTGAACGAGGTAGCGGAGAAGACTTCTCAAACCTAAAGGTTTGAGTTACAGTAACTCAACTTCTCAAACCTAAAGGTTTGAGTTACAGTAACTCAAGGCTTTAGCCTTGAAATTAAGGAGGTTTAACAAGGTGAAGTTCAAAGGCAGGGCATGGAAATTTGGTGCAGATATAGATACCGATGCTATTATACCCGCAAGGTATCTGAATACATCTGACCCGTCGGTGCTTGCAAAACACTGCATGGAGGATGCAGACCCTGAATTTGTGAAAAAGATGAAGGAAGGGGATATTATTGTTGCTGATAAAAATTTTGGCTGCGGCTCGTCAAGGGAGCATGCTCCTATATCAATAAAGGCTGCAGGCATTTCATGCGTAATTGCAAAGAGTTTTGCGAGGATATTTTATAGGAATTCGTTTAATATGGGACTGCCTATACTTGAGTCTGCTGAAGCAGTTGATGCTATAAACGAAGGGGATGAAATAGAGGTTGATATTGATACCGGCAAGATTGTGAATCTAACAAAGAATAAAACTTTTAACAGCCAGCCAATCCCGCAGTTTATGCAGGAACTCATAAACACAGGGGGGTTGATGGAGTGGGTGAAAAAAACAGTGGTTAGGGGTTAGGGGTTAGGGGTTAGTTTCTCTACTAATCCCTAAACCCTAGTCCCTAGTCCCTGTATTCAAAGGGGGAAATATGAAGAGAGAAGGCGGCAGCAGAAGCAGGGTTGTAACAAGCGATAAACTTCAGGTTGAAAATAAGACAATATATGTTGACCTGAAAGAGAATGACGGAGGGAGATTTTTGCAGATTGCAGAACTTTCAAATGACAGGAGAAGCACTGTTGTAATACCATACAGCGGGCTTGACCTCTTCCTTGAGTCTATCCAAAAGATAAAAAACAGCGGGGTTTAGTGAATGAACAAATATAAAATTGCTGTCCTGCCAGGCGATGGTATAGGTCCTGAGATAGTCGGAGAGGCTTTAAAGGTTTTAAGAGCAGTTGGCAAAAAATATAAAATCTGCTTTGAAACCAAAGATGCCATTGTCGGCGGCACATCCATTGATAAATACGGTGTCCCGCTTACAGACGAAACATTGAAACTTGCTAAAGATAGCGATGCAGTTTTGCTGGGCGCTGTAGGGGGTCTAAAGTGGGAAGGGCTTGATTATTCCATAAGACCAGAAAGGGCTTTGCTTGCCTTGAGAAAAGAACTAGGACTCTTTGCAAATTTAAGACCTGCCAAAATCTATCCTGTTCTGGCAGACGCATCAACACTCAAAAAAGAGATTATTGAAGGCGTTGACATTATGGTTATAAGGGAACTTACAGGCGGACTCTATTTTGGAACTCCGAAAGGCGTTGAGAAACTTCCTGATGGCACAGAGCGCGGCATCAATACAATGGTCTATACAACTCCTGAAATTGAGCGTATCGCAAGGGTTGCGTTTGATGTTGCAAGAAAGAGGAGAAAAAAGGTTACTTCTGTTGACAAGGCGAATGTGCTTGAGACAACGGAATTATGGAGAAAGGTCGTTATAAATGTGCATAAGGAATATCAGGATGTGGAATTAAATCACATGTATATTGACAACTGTTCAATGCAGTTAATAAGAAATCCAAAGCAGTTTGATGTAATAGTTACTGAAAATATGTTTGGAGATATTTTGTCTGACGAGGCAGCAATGCTTACAGGTTCAATTGGGATGCTTCCTTCCGCAAGCCTCGGCCAAAGGGTTAATAAAGTTGGTCTGCCGATTGGCATGTATGAGCCAATCCACGGAAGCGCCCCTGATATTGCAGGAAAAGACATTGCAAATCCCATTGCAACGATATTATCTGTTGCAATGATGTTGCGGTTCTCGTTTAATCTTGGAAAAGAGGCAGATGCAATTGAGAGGGCAGTTGAAAATGTTTTAAATAAGGGCTTTCGCACACAAGATATAAGGCAGGAAGGTTCTAAAATTGTTGGATGTAAAGAGATGGGGGATAGAATAGTTGAAGATGTGGAACTGTAAGATATGAAGTCTCTTTTTTATTCAGGTGATGGCTAAAATTTGAATCTCTAAACATTTTTTCAAATAAGGAGATTCTTTTATTTGCAGCACATGGTATCAAAAGAAAGACTTGAATCCCCTGTGTCAAAATCTTTTCTGCGCCTTGCCTGCAGGGCTTCTTCTGCGTCTCATGACGATTTCAACTGCATTATTTGGGTTAACAGACATCTTTTTTGGCAAAATTTTTGATGTATACTTAATAAGGAGGATTACAAAATGGATTATATGTTAGTGTTAGTCACTGCTGGTTCAGAACAAGAAGGTGAAAGGATTGGCACTAGCCTTGTGAAAGAAGGGCTTGCTGCGTGCTGTAACATCATCCACAATATAAAATCAATATTCTGTTGGAAAGGCGAGGTTTGCACTGAAAAAGAGGTGATACTCTTTATAAAGAGCAAGACATTGCTGTTTAATAGATTAAAGGATAGGATAAAAGAACTCCATAGTTATGAGGTGCCAGAGATTATTGCACTGCCTATCTCACAGGGACTGCCTGATTATTTCAAGTGGATGGATGAGGTAATAAAGGCATAGAGTCGCAAAAATAAAGTTGCTGCTATCCTGACTGCTTAATATCTCGTGCCGCCAGCCATTGCCTCCAGCCTCCTTATCCTTTCTTCTATAGGCGGGTGGGTGCTGAAGAGTTTTAATATACCTCCACCACTTAATGGGTTTACAATGAACATATGTGCTGTTGCCTCATTGGCATTCAACATAGGAACCCTTTTGTTTGCCATCTCAAGTTTTCTAAGTGCATTTGCCAGATACAGAGGATGACCGGCGATTTCTGCGCCACCCTCATCAGCGACATATTCCCTTGAACGGGATATCGCCATCTGTATAAGCATTGCGGCAAGGGGTGCTATTATCATCATGACAATAAGTCCAAGAGGATTGCCGCCTCTTTCATCATTACCTCTACCGCCAAACATTGCTGCCCACTGTGCCATGTGGGCAAGATAACTTATGGCACCGGCAATAGTTGCTGCTATTGTTGAAATCAATATGTCCCTGTGTCTTATATGGGCAAGTTCGTGGCCTATGACCCCTGCCAGTTCATCCCTTGTAAGCATCCTCATAATGCCTGTAGTAACAGCAACTGCTGCATGATTTGGATTTCTGCCAGTGGCAAAGGCATTAGGGGTATCATTCTCCATTATATACACCTTTGGCATAGGCATATTTGCCTGCATTGTAAGACTTCTTACTGTTAAATAAAGTTCTGGTGCATCATCTTCTGCCACCTTCTTTGCTCCATACATCATTAAAACTATCTTATCACTCCACCAGTATGTGGCAAAGTTCATAACACCTGCAAATATAAGGGCAGTTATTGCGCCATTTCTCCCACCCATAGCATCCCCTGCAAAAACAAGTATTGCAGTAAGGACTGCAAGCAATATAGTTGTCTTTAAAAAATTCATATTACTTCCTCCATTTTGACTTTTGACTTTTTTATCATATCCCTGCCTTTGCTGCCTGACCCACCTGATTATCGTATGTCTCACCTGTAAAATCTATTTTCCATGTACTTGTTGTCTTGTCTAAATTCAGATGGAGTTCACTCCTTGATACAAAATCGCCTCCAAAGGCAGATGGAATGGTGTATTCTATTGTAACAACAGCCATATCTTTTTTAATGTTGCTGTTCAATATATTCACCTGCATATCCTTTGAATAATTGGCAACAATACCCTTGAACTGTTCCTCATTCAATTTATAATGTTTTGTACTGACAAGTTTATATGCTTCATGCAGTGTGGTTGGTCCACCCTCTGCAATATACGAATAGAACTTTTTAACAACCTCTTCGGGTTTTTCCTTGCTTTTTACAGCACTGTTTCCATTTGCAGAACAACCCGTAAAAATAAATACAGCAATTATTATCAGAACAGATATTTTCCTCATAAGAACACCACCTACCTTTACATTTTCTATCAAAACAAAAATATTATAAACAACCCCCCTGTATTTAGCAAATAAAAAATTATCCTATACCGTATTATCCTATTATGGACATAAATTAAAATTTTTGCTAGTATAAAATCACTGCTTCTCTGGTGTGTA
The DNA here is from genome assembly GCA_016223005.1 of Deltaproteobacteria bacterium. Classification (NCBI taxonomy): domain Bacteria; kingdom Pseudomonadati; phylum Myxococcota; class Myxococcia; species Deltaproteobacteria bacterium. The sequence goes on from JACRPW010000035.1 coordinate 13,964, forward strand.
ATAAAAAACCAAATGAACATACCCTCTAAATTTTATGGAGGTGGCAGATGGGGACAATAAGAAAGCCTGCAGTTGCCTATCAGTTTTATCCCGGGGAACCTGACCAGATCAAGAAGATGATTAGGGAGATGGTGGATGAAAAGGTAAAAAAAGAGGATGCTATTGCCATTATTGCACCTCATGCAGGGTATGTCTATTCAGGCAGGGTTGCCGGTTCTGTATATTCGCATGTGAGGATCCCTGACAATATTATCCTTCTGGGACCTAATCACACAGGGCTTGGTGATACTGTATCTGTCTTTGCAGGCGGTGAGTGGGAGATGCCATTTGGAGGGATGACTGTAAATAGTGAACTTGCCCATTTACTTATAGAAAAATCCCATCATTTTATAGATGACTCTCTGGCTCACATGAGAGAACATTCCCTTGAGGTTCAACTCCCGTTTATTCACCATTTTAACCCGAAGGCATCTATTGTCCCTGTAACAATAATGCATCTGGGTCTGAATGATTGTATAGAGATAGGGAAGGCAATTGCAGGGGTTATAAGAGAGTATGAAGGGGATACACTCGTTGTTGTCAGTTCTGATATGAATCACTATGAATCCCATGAAATAACAAAGAAAAAGGATAAAAAGGCGATAGACAGGATTTTAGCCCTTGATTATGAAGGGCTTTTAAAGACTGTTTCAAGAGATGATATTAGCATGTGCGGTGCTATACCTGCTGCAATTGCAATAATTACTGCAAAGGAACTTGGTGCTGCAGGTGCCAGACTAATTGATTACGCCACATCAGGACAGACCAGTGGTGATTACAACCATGTGGTAGGGTATGCTGGGATAGTGATACAGTAGTTTTTATGACTGAAGAGAAAAGGATTGCAAAGGCAGCAGGTAT
>JACRPW010000036.1:0-6676 GCA_016223005.1 Deltaproteobacteria bacterium
TTGGAGAGTTCATAAATTATCTCTGAAAGAACATCGTCTCCTGCCTTCTTTTCTTCAAGGAATTTATATTTATCAGGGTCAAAAAGACCGCCGTTATATCTTGGTATGTTCATATCTCTATTGAGTTTTTCATTGCTGCCGTTTATCAGATGAAAAAGGGCTGATAAATCATCATACAAAACTGTTTTGGCACTTATAAATTCTCCTTTCCCATGCCTAACCCTATCCTTTATCCTCTGGATGCCGTAATGCTTGTAGTAATTTGTTTGTGGGTTAGTTGGAAGGAGGTCTCTTGCCTCTGCATTAAGCACAAAGAGTATTCTATATAAAAGGATAAGGCTGTGATAGTATATTGATTCAAGGTCTTTTTCAGATAAACGGTTTTCCTCTCCGGACAGGAAGCCGTACCCAAGCCGTTCAACACAGTTAAAGACCTTTACTCTTAGGTCTTTTTCAACATCTTCCTGAAACTTAAGTGATTCGTCAAAAATATTGTCAAGGAGACATCTGCCGAAACTTTCCTTTATGAAGGCATTTGGGCTGAAAAGGAGATAGAAATATTTGAACTTCTGAAGGTCTTCAAGACATGCCTCAAGGTCTATCTCAAAAAATTTGCTTGACCGCCCCTCTTTGGAATAGAGCCTCCACTCCTTGCCATTGGTAAGGATTCCCCATTTTATATGTTCGGATTCGTTTAGATAATCCCTTATCTGCTGATGCGGATACCTGCCTTTAGTTGCCTTGCCCTTGCCTGATGACGGCTGGTCTAAATTATGATCCCACCGTTTTGATTCTGCAATTGAGATTGCAAGTTTGTATTTTTTATGCGGAGAGAGTTTGAAGGCATTGTCTGCACTTTCGGTGGTAGAGTAAAGAAAGTAATCAGGCACCTGTCTGCGCTCTGCTTCAGGTATTTTATCCTGATTAAGATAGCCAAAACCCAATTCATTAAAAACCTTATCAATAAACCGCCTTTCGGTGTTTGCCTCATTCCCTTTTCTCAAGCCTACAATATTTTTCGCGTATAATTCCTGAATGGTTTTGTATACTGGCAATACTTCCTCATCTTTATGCCAGATTTTTGCTCCAGCCTGCGGCAGACGTTCTAATAGATAATGGTTTGAAAAAATGCCTGATGTTATCCAGACATCTTCAAGCAAAGCAGTCTGAGGTTTTTTGTATGTGGTATCCATTTGTTCAGGCATATTTTATATTAAAACAACACTCTTTACAGCCGTTATTTCAGTGCTTGACAAAAGATAATGGGATTTATTTACCATTTTCCCTTACTTGAGCATCTCTTCAGGCTTTGCTCTTTTTCGTTTGTTATGCCTGTCCCTGCAAGTCTTAAGCAGGGAAATGATAAGTCAGTGGTCATCACGGTAATGGCAACAGATTTATTTACCATTTCCCCTAGCCTGATTATCCCTTATGTCCTATGGAAGTTTGTTTGGCATAAGATTTAGTTTATCTCGCTGCTTTATATTATGTTGCCAGAAAGTGAATTCACTTCCTGTTTATCAAACTCGCTGCGTAGCCTGCGCCGAAGCCGTTGTCTATGTTTACAACCGTTACACCAGAGGCGCATGAATTTAACATTGCAAGGAGTGTTGCTATTCCGCCAAGATTAGCGCCGTAGCCAACACTTGTCGGAACAGCAATAACAGGTTTTGATACAATCCCTGCAACAACTGAAGGGAGCGCCCCTTCCATGCCTGCAACTACGAGCAAGACATTCGCCTTGAACAGTTTTTCCTTCTTGTGCAAGAGCCTGTGGATGCCTGCAACACCAACATCATAAAGGGTTTCTACATCATTGCCCATAATCTCTGCTGTTACTCTAGCCTCTTCTGCAACAGGTATATCTGATGTGCCTGCACTTACAACCAGTATCTTACCAATACCATTTATCTTAATAGGATGGGATTTTATAACAACTGTTCTTGCAACATCATTATAAACAAATTTTGGAAATCTCTTTTTTAACACCTTTGCCTTATCTACACTAACCCTTGTTATAAGAATATTTTCCTTTTTTTCATATAGTCTTTCAGCAATGCCTATAATCTGTTTTGCGGTCTTGCCTTCCCCAAATATCACCTCAGGAAAGCCTTGTCTTAAAGACCTGTGGCTGTCAATAGTTGCAAAACCTATCTCTTCAAAAGGAAGTGTCTTTAGTTTTGTCATCACAGTTTCAATATCAAGGTTACCTTTTTGAAAATCTGACAAAAGTCTTTTTAGTTGATTGGTGTCCACAAGTGGAAAAGTTTAGCAGTATTTCGGGATAAATTCTATAGATTTATATAGATGATTGAAGGACAGGTGATGGCATTCCTATATAATAGCCTTGAACATAGTCAATATCCATACCGCTGACTGCTGTTAAAATCTCTTTATCTTCAACAAATTCTGCTATTGTCTTTATGCCAAGTTCTTTTGCAAGCGTAACCATGCTTAATACAATTGCTTTATCCATATGATTGTTAATCATGCCTTTTATAAATTCCCCATCTAGTTTTACATAGTCTATTGGAAATTTCTTTATATACTGAAATGATGAAAAACCTGAACCAAAATCATCTATCGCAAACTTAAACCCGTAAGATTTGAGGTCAAGGGCATATTTTTCAATAAGTTTTATATTTCTAACCGTACCTCTTTCTGTGATTTCAAACACGATTTTCCCAACATCAACACCATACATAGATGTCATGGCGCCAATCCTATATATAAAATCTTTTACTATCAATATCTTTGGGGAAAGATTTATAAAAATAATCCCCTGATAGTTTACCTCTCTTATTATCTTAAATGTCTTTTCCATAAGTATATAATCAAGTTCATTGATTACACCCATATTTTCAGCCATCTCAATAAATTCACCGGCATTCATTATGCCATTATTATTCAAAGGGATTCTCATGAGAAGTTCATTCGCCTCAATATTACCTGTTTCCAGATTCATTACAGGCTGGAAATATGGGATTACACTCTTCTCTGCAAGGGCACGGGTAATGATGATGGATTTCTCCCCGAGCCTTTTAAATATATCTGCCACATCATCTTGTCTTGGAACACCTATCCCATTTCTCCCCTGTGACTTTACCCTGTACATCATATTCTCTGCAATGGAAAACAGGGTGCTGCTATCCTTTGCATTATCAGGAAATACTGAAATACCTATTGAACTTGTTATATTTATCGTATTGCCATCAGGCGATGTTAAGGGAAATTTATCTAAAAAATCATTTATCCTCTCTGCCACACTATATGCCTGCTCTATATCAGCATTAGGCAGTATAACAACAAATTCATCGCCTCCGTATCGGGCAAATAAATCTTCACCCCTTAACATCTCCCTTATAAATCGGGTATATTCCTTAAGAATCTTATCGCCAAATGAATGACCATACACATCGTTAATACTTTTAAAATCATCTATGTCAATAACCATAAGAGAAAACTTATTGTTATGCCTGTTTGACCGTTCTGTTTCATAATGCAAGAGTTCCCAAAAAACCCTCTGATTATAAAGATGTGTCAGGGGATCCCTTGTGGCATAATATTTAAGTTCATTTGTATATTTATCAACTGCCTTTACAGTAACCATGACATTTAACAGTGTTATTAAAATGCTCTCCAGCACCAAACCCACGATTGTATTATCTGATGTATCCTTATGAATACCAATGCCTACAGTGCCGCATATCTTATCTGTTTCCAAACATGCAGATGTTGTCTTAAAGTGGAAATAATTTTCATCAACTTCTTTAAGCGCTACAGAATTACCAACAATGTTATCAGTGAATCTAATAGAATCATTTTCTAAATTGCCTGACGGGAAATGTCCCTTTATATTTTCTAGGATTGTCTTTTTTAAATTATTAGTCGCTGCTATAGATGGTGTATTCAGCCAGAATATCTCAACATCGCACTTCCCATCATCCATATAGAATATGGAGCATATATTGTAAACCTCTACAACTTTATTTATTTCAACAAGAAGATGCTTAATATATCCCTTCCAGTTCCTGATTACATCAGATGTGATTATAGACCTTTCAAGGAGTTTTACCTCAGACTCCAGAATATCTCTGTCAACAGATATATTTTTGTCAGGAAGATTTCCTATCTCTTTGAGGTTGTGTTTTTTCATATAAAAATCCTTGAGTGTTCTTGATGGTATTACCCTAATTTATGCCCGTTAATTCCTTTGGTGGTTTATTAAGCGGAAGCCCTGTATGCCCCATCTCTATTACATCTGCATCTTTAGACACAACATGAAACATTTGCACCTTGGATTTAAGGTTATTAGCCAATGCAGTTATCTGCTGACTTGCCTTTAGTATCTGTTGGGCGCTGCCAGATGTCTCTTTTGTTATACCTGCCACTGTCTCTATATCCCCGCTGATTTGGTCTGCTGCGGTTGACTGCTCCTCTGATGCAGTCGCTATCTGCTGTATCATGCCGGTTACATTCTCTACCTGACTGATTATCTCCTTTAACGCTCCACCTGCCTCCTGAACTAACTTGACACCATCCTCTACTGCCTTCCTTTGTTGTCCTCTCTGCCAACTTCCTAACCTCATCTGCTACTACTGCAAAGCCCCTGCCCTGCTCCCCTGCCCTCGCAGCCTCTATTGCCGCATTTAATGCCAATAGATTTGTCTGGTCTGCTATATCATCTATGACCTTTATAATCTTGCCAATCTCATTGGAACGATTGCCAAGGGTTGCTATAACCTTGCTGGTCTGTTTTGTTGTCCCTGCTATGGAATTCATGCTGTCTATACTCTTATTCACTATTCCACCGCCATTCGCTGCAGCCTTACTCGCATTTCTAGCTGCCTCTACTGCGCCTGACGCATTCTTTGCTATCTCCACTATGGTTGCAGACATCTCTGTTGAGGCAGTTGCCACCTGACTTGCCCTTGCACTCTGTTCATCAGCGCCAGAGGCAATCTGCTGCGCTGATTCAGAAAGTGTCTGCGAACTATTAGTAAGATGCTCTGTGCCTGAATGAATGCCTTTAACAATGCCATGAAACTTGCCAATCATCTTATTAAAGGCATCTGCGATTTGTCCAATCTCATCATTAGACGCCAAATTGATTTCCCTTGTTAAATCTCCGCTTTCCTCTATTGCAAGTATTGAGTTCATAAGTTCAGACATTGGGTGGACAATCTTATATTTTACTATTATAAATGGAATAATACCCATAAGAAACAGGATTATGACAGATGCTATATAAATGATTATCTGCTTTCTAACATGAGCCTTTACATCCCGAAGTTGTTTTGCAACAGACTGATTGGCAGCACTAGATACATCAAGGACTGAATTTATTGCCCCAGTTGCCCTTTCCATCCATTCCTTTGCTGATATTGGATAATTACCCAAATATGCTGCATCATAAATATCCTTTCTTGTCTTTTCAAAACTACCCAAAAAAACCTTTTCCATCTTTACTATTTGAGCCTTAAGGTTTGCATCAATTACCGGGTCATCTTTGAAACTTAAAACTGCCTTAAGGTTTAAGTCTACAATTGCCCTGAATGTCCTTAAATCTGCCGCCGTAGCATCAGTTACAGGCATACCTGCTGAAATATGACTGCCAATGGTTGCCCTTTCTCTGCCTGCATATTCGCTTAAAAGCCATATTGCCTGTCTAAGTTCTACACTTAATCTTACACCATCCCTGAATGTCTGAACTGCCTGAGGGGAGGTAATTGATTTTAACCTTAAATCAGCATTTGCATCAATAAACGCTGTCATAGTCTTGAACCAGTCTTTAGGGGCATATTCTTTTACATTTTTCATTAGGTTTCCATCTACAATTAAACGGGCATTCTCCAATTCCTGTTTTAAAGATTCAACTTTTTTGATAGATTCTTTAAGTTGAATGTGAGATGGGTCAAAGGCAATAAGTGATTTCATCAGAGTATGTGCCTTGTTAAATGCCTCATCGCCCTTTTCACGGAAATCTTTTATTCTTTGAATGATGGTAACATCAGCAGGCACAGGACTAGATAGCGCTGTTGTTGTAGCGCCCCGCTCTATCGCCTCCCATCCGCTGGCGACAATAATATTGTCAGCAAGTTCATTTGCCATTAGCATCCTATCTGCCTCTTTTGAACCCCTGTAAAGAACAGTAATAATGACAATATTCAAAGATAGCAAAAATACACCTGTACAAACCAGTCCCAGATACAAAACCCTTTTGATGCTTATATTATGCAATAATCTTTGTATGAGTCCCATGTGAACCTCCTATGAATAGTGCAATCAAGGCTAAAGCCTTGAGTTACAATATGCGGTAACTCAAACCCATCCTATAAATGGTCTCCACCCCGAAACCTAAAGCCTTGAGTTACAATATGCGGTAACTCAAACCTTTAGGTTTGAGGTTTTCATTACAATATGCGGTAACTCAAACCTTTAGGTTTGAGGTTTTCATAGTATCTCCTTTAAATGTTTGACAACGATTCCTTTTCCTTTGGGCTTAAGACCTTATCCAGATTCAAAAGTATTATAAGCCTGTCCTCAAGTTTTCCAACACCTTCTATATATTCTGAATCAACACTGCCCACTATCTCAGGAGGAGGCTCAACAGTTGATGCATCCAGCCGCAGCACCTCTGATACCGAATCAACTACCATTCCAACACTCTTCTTTC
>JACRPW010000036.1:6697-25055 GCA_016223005.1 Deltaproteobacteria bacterium
CTTTCCTGTTTCAATGACTATAATTCTTGAGTCCTGATTTTTTTCTACCTTGTTTAAGCCAAACCGCTTCCTTAAATCAACTACAGGTATTACCTTTCCCCTTAAGTTTATAACACCTTCAACAAAATCAGGGGACCTCGGCACCCGTGTAATCTCAACCATCTTGATTATCTCCTGCACCGCCAAAATATCTACAGCAAATTCTTCTTTGCCAATTTTAAATGTTACTAACTGCAGTTCACCATTATTTTTTCGTCCTTCTGCCATATGTCTTACCTCCTTTACTAGGGACACTTCCCCTATTTTACTATTTTAGATTTTCAAAATAGGGGAAGTGTCCCTAGATTTATGTGCGGCCCTGTATCTCTCCCTTTCTTCTTCTGTCCAGACCTTTTCATCAGGTCCCCTCTTCCCTGCCCTTCTTTCCATAGTAAATTTTGAAACCATTTCCTTTAATTCAAATGCAATGTCTGACAAATCACGGACATCACCCATTCTCTGGTTTGCCCCTGCAGAAGTCTCTTTTGCTACGCCTGCCACTGCCTCTATATCACCGCTGATTTGGTCTGCCGCTGTTGACTGCTCCTCTGCTGCTGTTGCGATTTGCTGTATCATACCTGTAACCTTATTAACACTATCTACTATCTGTTCCAATGCCTCCCCTGCCTCTTTTGCAACTACTACCTCATTCTCTACTTTCTTTGTTCCTACATCCATTACACTAACTGCCTTTATAGTATCATCCTGTATGGTCTGTATCATCTCACCTATCTCTTTTGTCGCCTTTGTTGTCCTCTCTGCCAACTTCCTCACCTCATCCGCTACTACTGCAAAACCCCTCCCCTGTTCCCCTGCACGAGCCGCCTCTATCGCTGCATTTAATGCCAATAGATTTGTCTGGTCTGCTATGTCATCTATGACCTTTATAATCTTGCCGATTTCATTAGAACGAGAGCCTAACTCAGATATTACCTCTGCTGACTGCCGGACGCTCTGTGCTATGTCACTCATCCCTTCCACTGTCCTCTGGACCATTTCCCCGCCTTTTCTGGCTGCCTTGTCTGCCCCCTTTGCCGCCTCTGATGCCCCTGATGCATTCTTTGCAATTTCTATAACTGTTGCGCTCATCTCTGTAGATGCTGTTGCTACCTGTGCAGCCCTTTGGGTCTGGTCTTCTGTGTCTTGGACAATCTTGCCGAATGACTCTTGAAAATGCCATGCAGTAGATGTTACCCGCTCTACCCCAATGCTGATTTCCTTTGCAATATCATGCATCTTTTTAACCATCGCATTGAATGTATTAGTCATCTGCCCCATCTCATCCTGTGTATTTACCTCTGCTGTAACCCTAAGGTCCCCTGTTTGTTCCACCTCAGTCATAGTATGCATCAGATTATCCACAGGCTCTATTACCTTGTATTTAATTACCATAACAATTGCAATGCATCCGATAATCATCGCTGTAAAGAATATTAAAACTATATATAAATATAACCTAAAACTATCCTTTGCCTCTTTAACCTGTTTTTCAACCATCTTGCCTGCAGAGGTTGATACATCAAGGATTGTGTTTATAGCCTCTGTAGATTTATCAATCCACTGGCTTGCTGAAATAGGATAATTGCCAAGGTATGCCGCCTCATATACAGATTTTCTTGTCCCTTGAAATTTACCCAAAAACACCTCTTCCATTTTATCTATAGATTGTCTGATGGCTGCATCTGTTTTGGGGTTATTCTTTAGCAGTAACATTGCCTTTATATTAAGGTCAACAACTGCCCTGAACGAGTTGAGTTTAGATAACTGCTCCTCAACTATAGGCGAGCCTTTTGTAATCATTCCGCCTATGGTTGCCCTTTCCCTGCCTGCATATTCGCTTGCCAGCCATACCGCATGTTTAAGTTTCATGTTCAGACTAACGCCGCTGCTGAATGTATATGTATAACTAGGTGATATAACTGCCTCCTGCCTTAAATCAGCATTTGCATCAATAAAGTTTGTTATGAACTTAAACCATTCCTGCGGGGCAAAATCCTTTTTGTCTTTGCCAAGGCTTGCATCTGCCTTTGCCCTTGCCTCTTCCAAAGCCTTCCGTGCTTCATCTGTCTTCTTCAATGCCTCTTTAAAACCTGTATGCCCTGGGTCAAATGCAGCAAGGTTTTCTGCAACTGCCCGCCCCTTTTTAAATTCATCATCACCTTTTGCCCTCAGGTCTTTTATCTTCTGGCTCATACTGCTTTCAGCAGGCTTGTCGCTTGATAATGCAGTGTTTGTAACCCCTCGTTCTATTGCCTCCCAACCTGCTGCTGTGATGATATGGTCAGTGAGTTCATTTGCCATTACCAGTCTATCTGCCTCTTTAGACCAGTTATACACAAGCAAAAACAAGATGCCGCATAGAAGGATTATCAGAATGCCTGCTCCTGCTATCGCTGTATACAGAACTAGTTTAATACTAAAGTTCCTGAAGAGATTTTGTATAAGGGCTTTCATATTTGCCTCCTGATAAATTTTAATTTTAAAAAATGTTGCGGCTACCTTCAGGCCCCCGGCAGACTTTTCATACCCTTTCCCGCTATTCCCGCATTTCCCGCGTCTATCTTAAACCTTGATACAATCGTCTGCAGTTTAGAGGCAATGCCTGCCAAATCCGATGAGGCAGAAACTATCTGATTCGCTCCTTCTGATGTCTGCCTCGCTACACCTGCCACTGCCTCTATATCACCGCTGCTTTGGTCTGCTGCTGTTGACTGCTCCTCTGCTGCTGTAGCGATTTGCTGTATCATCCCTGATACCTTATCTACACTACCAACTATATGCCCTAATGCCTCTCCTGCCTCTTTCGCAAGTCTAACCTCTCTCTCCACTTCTTTTGTCCCTGCTTCCATTGCTCCAACCGCCTTTCTGGTCTCATTCTGTATCGCCTGTATCATATCCCCAATTTCTTTTGTCGCCTTTGTTGTCCTCTCTGCTAACTTCCGGACTTCATCTGCCACCACTGCAAAACCCCTCCCCTGTTCCCCTGCCCTCGCTGCCTCTATTGCTGCATTTAATGCCAATAGGTTTGTCTGGTCTGCTATGTCGTCTATTATACCTTTATGATTTTGCCGATTTCACGCGACCTCTCCCCTAGTGTGGCAATTACACCCGCTGAATCCTTTACGCTCTTTGCTATGTCATTCATCCCTTCTACTGTCTTCTGGACTATATCTCCGCCATTGCGCGCTAAATTATTGGCCTCTTTTGCCGCTTCTGCCGCGCCAGATGCATTCTTCGCTACCTCTATTATTGTAGCGCTCATCTCCTCTGATGCTGTGGCTACCGTAGATGCCCTCTGGGTCTGCTCGTCTGTCCCCTTCGCTATCTGGGTGGATGAGGCAGATAACTGCTCAGAGGCAGAGGCAAGATGAGTTACACCGTTCACCACATGTTGCATTATCTCGTTTAATGTCCCCTTCATCTTGTTCAAAGAGGCGGCAAGCAGCTCCATCTCATCCCCTGATTGTATATTCAAATCCTTGCATGTCAAATCTCCTTGCGCAATCTTATCCGCCATTTTAACAACATCGGCAACAGGGTTTTCTATCTTTTTTGCTATGAAAAATGCCACTAGAATTCCAATCGCAACAGCCGCTAAAACAATAAACAATGTCCACTCCCTAGCCCTCTTTGTTGATTGATTGACATCGTTCCAAGACTTTGTAAAATGTTTTTTAGCCATCTGTGTCCGTCTGTCCAATTCCTTATTTATCTTTTTGGCAGCAGAATCAAACTCAGGCATAAGTTTATTCCCCGCCTCTCTGCCTTCCTTTATATAGATATTTGTCATTTTCTTCCCTATTTCATAATATGTCTCAAAATTGGCGCTCATCTCTATAATCTTAGCCTCTACATCAGGCATATCTTTTGGACTGTCTTTAAAGACTTTGGAATGGCATAATGTGCATTTGGTGTGCATCTCATTAACATATCCCCTGAATTTTTCAGCCCATTCTTTGGCTTCGTTTATCCCGTCTGTCGTGCCTGTAGCGCTTGCATCGGTAAGGAATTGCTGGACCTGAATGGTTGCAACCTTCAGTTTTTCCACTATATCCAGATTCATTGAGGCAGTCTGGCTCATAAAACCAGTCTGCTGCTCAATCCCCTTTGAATAGATAAAAGTATACCCGCCTATAGCAGCCATAAGAAACAAGACCAAAGAAAAACCAACCAGTAACTTATTGCGAATCCTCCAGTTAAATAACTTCATAACTGTTTTCCTCCTTACCTCCTGATAAATTTTAATTTTAAAAAATGTGGTAGCCGCAGAGCCTGCCCCTGAATGCTTTTATCAGGGGCTTTAGCCTGCGCATTAACCCATTGATTTTATTGACTCTCAACGCAACCTAAAGGTTGCGGCTACCCATTTCCCGCCTTTCTCGCTTCTTACTTAACCGGTATAATCACACTTATCCCGCCCCGGACATCACCCTCTTTGTAGCCTTCCTTGATTCTCCCTGCTATGTCCTTCTCACCTGCAGGGTCGCCGTGGCACTTAAGGCACGGCTTTTCAATATAAAGAGGCAGCATATATCTATAAAACTTTCTGCCGCCTATATCTACAGCCTCTCCATGCCCTTCACCCTTTTTGTAGCCGGGCTCTTTAAATTTTGCGATTAGATTCGCCTCATATTCATCCGGCTTGTTTGCAGTATTCCTGTATTTATCTGATGTCTGTTTCAATCTGATGCCTGTCTTACTTGTAAACTTATCTCCAACCTTTTTGCCGTAAACCGCAGGGATAAACCCCTTAAATGCCATGCCTTCTTTGTTGATTAGTTCCTGCGCATCTGCAAGAACCTCTTTCATAGATTCTACATATGCAAGAAGAAGTTTATTTAACTCTGAATCAGGCTTTATTGCCTTTAAATCTACACCTGTTCTGTTCTTATAGTCTGCCACAACCTTGTCAAAAAAGACTTCCGGGGTTAGACCCTTATCCCCTTTTGCCGGGTCATTTATGAGGTCCTGACTCTGTGCGACAATTGCCCTGCCTGATACAAGGGCTATTGCCAATTTCCTTGCAATATCATCCTCACTGCCTGCAAAGGCATTTGTTATAAATGCAAAGAATGACATGATAACTACGATGGCGCTAATAATCTTTTCTGTCTTCATGGTTTTATCCTCCTTTTAATGCCGATAAATCGGCATGCTACAAAATGCCTGTATGTAGCTGCTCAATTCATTGGGCGTTTTTAAATGCGCTGATAAATCGGCAGACTACTTTCGCCTTTCCTTCACCTCCTTTTTCTTAATCCCCCATCCTTAAAACCCTTGCCGCATCTTCAGGGGTTACAGGATTTACATAGAATTCCTCTTCCCATTTAAACCTCTTCATCTCCTTTAAAAGGGGAAGGATTTCAAAATGCCAGTGGAAGTCATCTCTCAATGTCTTCCCCTCGCCATTAACAAATGAGGAATTCTCATTCGGGCTGTTATGAAGAACCATATAATAATGTGGGGTTACAGATTCAATCCTTGATAAAATAAATTTTACAGATTCCGCCAGCATCTCCCTGTAATCCCCATACTTCATAGCCTTTTCAAAGGTATAAGAGTGCTTTTTGGGGAATATCCAAACCTCATAAGGAAATCTTGAGGCATAAGGGCATATTGCAATAAAACCATCGTTCTCAAAGATAATCCTTTTCCTATATTTAATCTCCTGATGTATTATGTCGCAAAAGAGACACCTTTCTTTGCTTTTATAGTGATATTGCGCAAATCGTAGTTCCTGCTCAATCCGTTTGGGAATCATAGGGGTCGCCATCAGATGAGAATGGATGTGTTTGATCCTTGTGCCTGTAAATTCACCGCGGTTTTTGAACAAAAGTATCTGCTTCATCCGTTTATCGTTCTTTAAATCCTCTATCCTATTTGCATACGCATCAAATACACAAATAATATCCTTAAGTTCCATATCGCTTAAAGAAATATTATGGGATGGATGCTCAACAATAATCTCATGGGCCCCCCTGTTCTTCATCCTGCTGTAAATGAGTTCTGCCTCTCTGTCCTCACTGTATTCAATCCTGAAAACAGGGTTTATGTCAGGAAAGACCCTTACCTTCCAATTACCATTTTCCCCTATCTCATGAATAGAAGACGGTGTTCTGTCCTCATTACCAGGACAAAAAGGGCATACATCTTCTAAATCGGTCTTACCCATCACCTCTTTGCCTGTAATAACCCATGACATTGTTGTAGGGTCTAATCTCATCTCAGCCATATAATCCTCCATCACTATATCGCTATCTTGGTTCCTGCATTATCCCTTCCTCATTCAGTATTACAATATCCACCCTTCTGTTTCTCATCCTTCCTTCTGATGTATCGTTTGGAGAAACAGGTTTGAATTCACCATACCCTATTGCAGATATCTTCCCCGGATTAAGCCCATACACATCTACCATGTATCTTAACATATTCAATGCCCTTGCTGTGGAAAGTTCCCAATTAGACGGGAACTCTAAAGTCTTTATAGGGATATTATCGGTATGTCCTTCTATCCTTACATAGTTAGACATCTCCTTTAGCATACCTGCGATTTCATCTATAGCGGCGGCTGCACCAGGCATGATTTTAGCATTACCGGATTCGAACAAAATCCCTTCTGAAAAACTAATAACAATGCCTCTCTTTTCAATACTGACATTTACCTTTCCACTTTTCTCCATCTCAGAGACTACTGACTGAACCTTTTTGTAATCAGATGAAAAGGTTTTTTTAAATGCATCTGTTATGAGAATTTTCATAGAGTCTTCTTTAAGTTCAGGGTTAATTTGAGTATCCTGTTTTTTAGCCTCTTTGGCATTAAAGGCTGCGGCTAGTGATTCACCCACAGTTCTATACTTGCCTTCATTTACTGATGATATTGCATACATGGTGGTAAAAAATGCGAAGAGCAGGGTTATAAAATCTGCATAAGAGACCATCCACCTGTCTGTATTTTCATGCTCTTCCTGTTTTTTTCTTTTATTCATAGTTGTCATTTCCCGCCTTTCTCGCCTTTCTCATCTCCTGCTTCTTTCACCTTCTTTCAGAAATCCCTCAAGCCTTTCCCTTATTATCACAGGGTTTTCTCCTGATGCCAGAGAGGCAAGCCCCTCTTTTATTAACTCCTTCTGAAGATTTTCCTCCTTGATTTTCACCTTTAATTTTCCTGCAACAGGAAGCCAGAACAGATTTGCAGAACCAACACCATAAACAGTTGCAACAAATGCTACTGCTATGCCCTCACCAAGTTTTGCAGGTTCAGCAAGGTTTTCCATAACATGGATGAGCCCAAGCACAGCACCCAATATGCCTATTGTAGGCGCATACCCGCCTGCGGATTCAAAGACCTTTGCAGACAGAAGTTTTCTATCTTCATCCTGAACCATATCTATCTCAAGAATCCCTCTGATTTCATCAGGCGCCTTGCCGTCAACCGCTAACTGGACACCCTTCCTAAAGAATGGGTTTTCAATCTCTTTAATCTTATTTTCCAGTATTAACAGTCCTTCTCTCCTTGTAAGCCATGCGAACTGAATTATCTGTTCCATTATCTTTTTGGCGCTGTTTTTATCATTAAATATTGCCCGCCTTAGTAAACTTATGGCTAAACTGACTACTGACAGGGGGTAGTTGACAAGGACAGCGCCAATAGTCCCTCCGAATACAATTATTGCCGCAGTAAGTTGAATTATGGAGGATAACTCGCCCCCTTCAAGAATCTGTCCACCAACAATGGCTGCAATGCCAAGCGCAATGCCTATGATAGTTAAGATATCCATAAAGTACCGCAAGAAACGCGAGAAATGGCATTTCTTGCCTTTCCCGCTTTTCTCGCTTTCTTCCTACACCATATTCAGTATCTCGCCTGCTATTTCAGGAAGAGGCACAACTTTATCTGCAAGTCCTTCATCAACAACTGCCTTTGGCATACCGTAAACAACACATGTTCCCTCATCCTGTGCTATAGCCCTCCCGCCTGCATTCTTGATAGCCCTTATGCCATCTTTGCCGTCGCTTCCCATACCTGTCATAATCACACCTATTGAACGACACGGAAAACACTGGGCAATTGATGTAAATGAAATATCAACACACGGCTTGTATATAGCGTCAGAAGGATTATTATCCATGTCCAGTTCAACCTCTATTGCCCCCCTTCTTTTAAGTCGGGTATGGACACCGCCTGGGGCTACAAGCACTATGCTTGGTTTAATAGCATCACCACTCCTAGCCTCCCTCACCTCCATACCACATATACCATTAAGCCTTTCAGCATAAGGACCTGTAAAAGTCATTGGCATATGCTGGACAACCAGTATCCCTGCCGGAAAATCAGACGGGAGCATTGTCAACACATCCTGCACAGCCTTTGGTCCACCTGTGGAGGCGCCAATAGCGACAACCGCTACCTTTTGGCTTACAAACTTATCCTTAAAGGGAGGGGTGAGGGGTGCGGGGTGAGGAGTTGACTGCTTACTGCTTACTTTCTTTCTGGAGACCGCCTTGATTTTGGATATAAGTTCATCCTTTATCCTGACAATATTAACAGAAAGGTCTCCAAGATTTTTAGGTATGTAATCAACAGCACCAAGTTCAAGGGCATCAAATGTTGCATGCGCACCCTCTGTAGTAATGGAAGAAAGCATAAGCACAGGCATAGGCTTCTTTTCCATTATAATTTTTAATGCCTCAAGACCGTTCATCCTCGGCATCTCAACATCAAGCGTTATAACATCGGGTGAGTTCGCCATAGCCATTTCAACACCTTCCATCCCATCCCTTGCCAAGCCAATAACCTCTATATCAGGGTCATCTTCTATGAGCCCTTTAATAGCCTTTCTCATAAAGGCTGAATCATCAACAATCAAGACCCGTATTTTTTTATGCATATGCCGTCATTTCCTGCTAAACCTGTGCAAATATACCCATGATATCCAGTATAAGGACAACCTGACCACTGCCTGTTACTGTTGCGCCTGCTATGCCCTTTATATTAGACAAATATTCACCCATTGATTTTATAACAATCTCTTCCTGACCATGCAGGGCATCAACCACTACACCAACCTCTTTATCACCCATTGCTATTATAACTACATAGGGTCTTTCACTGCATTGCGACTGTTTCTCCAAAAGGTTTGAAAGACGAATAAGGGGGAATACCGTGTTTCTGACATATATAACCTCTTTCTTATCAACGGTCTTTATTTCATCGGAGTTAATCTTTAATATCTCCACTACTGTTGAAAGCGGAATCGCATATATCTCTTTACTTGCCTCCACCATAAGCGATTGTATTATTGCAAGGGTCAAAGGCAAACCGATTGTAATCCTTGTGCCTTTTCCTATCTCTGTATTTATATCTATTGTCCCGTTTAATTTACTTATATTTGTCTTCACCACATCCATACCAACACCCCTGCCTGAGACATCAGTCACCTCTTTTGCTGTTGAAAATCCCGGCATGAAGATAATATTTAGTATCTCCTTATTACTCATCTTGTCTGCGTCCTGCCTTGTCATAATACCCTTTTCTACTGATTTTTCTCTCAGGATATTGGCATCTATGCCATTGCCGTCATCCTCTATAGTAATAAATATATTATTACCCCTATGGTATGCTGACAGCATAATAGTCCCCTTCGGTTTCTTGCCTCTTTGAACCCTTACATCAGGTTTTTCTATACCGTGGTCTACTGAATTGCGGATAAGATGCACAAGCGGGTCCCCTATTTCCTCTATAACGGTCTTGTCAAGTTCGGTCTCTTCACCAACAAGGGTAAGTTCTATCTCTTTACCCTTTATCCTTGCCATGTCCCTTACCATTCTTGGGAATTTACTAAATACCCTGCCTATAGGCTGCATTCGGGTCTTCATAACAGCCAATTGCAAATCAGTTGTTATGACATTCAGGCTTGATATAGTCTTTCTTATTGCAGTTGTAGTTTCATCCTCACCATATCTTGCCTCCATATCACCTGCCAGCCTCACTAGTCTGTTTCTGCCAAGAACAAGTTCACCAACCAGATTTAAAACATTATCAAGTCTTTTTATATCAACCCTTATGGTGGTCTCATGCACAGTATCGGTTGTTCTGCCCTGATTTGAGAGTGCTGCGGAAATGTCTTCTTTTTTTATAAATCCTTTTCTCACAAGCACATCCCCAATCTTTTCAGCGCCTCTCTGGTCAAGCATTGCCTCATCCATCTGAGTCCTTGTAATCACCTTTTTCTCTAAAAGAATCTCACCAAGCATCTTTGGCTTGTCACTAGACAGGATTACTGCTTCATCTTCTTTTTTTCCAACAGGCGGTATTGATACTTGTTCTGTAGTTATTTTCTCCGCAACATGCTGACTGGGGACAGATTTCAAATCTGTCCCCGCTGTTTCTACAGAAACAGGAGCCTCTGCATCTTTAAGCTCATTAATAACACCTGATATATCCTCCTCTTTCCCATCCCCTTCCCTTACATGCGAAAGAAGGAGTTTAAGCATATCAACTGCCTTAAGGATCGCATCCATGATTGACGGAGTAACCTTCAAGGTTCCCTGACGAAGTTTGTTAAGCAGATTTTCTGCAGTATGAGACAGATCAACAATCTGTTTAAACCCAAGAAAACCCGCAGCGCCTTTTGTGGTATGGACAGCCCTGAAAATCGCATTCAAAAGTTCCTGACTATCAGGGGTTTTTTCCAGTTCAACAAATTTTTGGTCAAGTCCGTCTAAAATCTCAGTAGTTTCAATAATAAAATCCTGAATTATCTCTTGCATTTCGTCAGCCATAGGTCTCTCCATTATTTAGTGTCTGTGTATAAACTATGACTTTATTAGTCCGTCATTCCCTGACTTGATCGGGGAATCCAGCCTTTTCAATGTCTTCTGGATTGTCCGGTCAAGCCGGACAATGACAAAAACTTACTTTATACACAGACATATTTAGTGAGCAGTTAGCGGTTACTGCTTACCGCTCACGGCTCACTGTCATTAAATCTAAAACCCAAGATTGTTCATGATGTCATCCACAAGGTCCTGCTTGAGCACCCCGCCGCTTTCTTTCAGTCCTTTAAGCATTTCATCTCTTTTTGTTTTATCCTTGTGATGTCCGAAGATTACAAGAACCTCAAGAAGCCTTGCCTCTATGCCTTCTATAAGATTTTTCATTTTCATAATCTTCTGCCCTGCCAAATCCTGAAATGAAAGGTTTGCAAATACCTCCATAAGATTGGCCTTGCTTTTTTTATTTATTGCTCCAAGTTCATTTATCGTAGTTCTTGCAACACTGTCGTTATCAAGCATATTCAACCCTTCACCCCACTGCAAAAGACGGTTAAGCAAGGTTTCTATCATTTCATGGTCTGTCATAAGGTCTTCAGTAAGGAGCATCAAGCTGTCAGCAGCAGTAGAAAGTGTTTTATCAATATCCATAAGTTGACTTGATGTCTCAGGAACCTTTTCAGAGGTATCTTTGATATTAGGGTCAATGACAAGAAAGTTCTGTCTGATTTTTTCAAGGTGGACTGCAAGTTCAGCCAGCACACCGTGAAGTTGTTCGGGTTTCAATCCCCTGTTAAGATTGCCATCAGCCAATGCCTTTGCAACATCTATGACTTCCTTCATGTTGACATCTTCCATAATCAGCCTCCTAATCTCTCTTTGATTTTATCCATCTTTTCCTTTAGTATCGCGGCTGTAAATGGTTTAACAATGTAGTTATTCACCCCAGCCTGAACAGCCTCTATTACATTTTCTTGTTTTGCCTCAGCAGTAACCATTAGGATAGGCAGGTGTTTTAGGTTCGCATCTGCCCTCACTGTCTTTAAGAGGTCTATCCCTGTCATATTTGGCATATTCCAGTCTGATATAACAAAATCAAATTTATCATTCTTAAGTTTTACCAGCGCTGTTGCGCCGTCATCAGCCTCTTCTACATTGAGATAATTGAGTTCCTTCAGGAGGTTTCTTATTATCCTCCGCATAGTGGAAAAATCATCCACCACAAGTATCTTCATTTTTTCATCAAACATTTTAGCCACCTCCCTGTTTATACTAACGTGCCTTTCCCGCAGTATCCTTTTAAAGTAATTTCTGGATTTGATAAGCCAGCCATTTGGATGTTACAGGCTTTGTCATATATACATCCACCCCTGCCTGAAGCCCTGTTTCTTTATCCTTTTCACTAGATTCTGTAGTAAGCATGATGACCGGCATACCCTTATAGTTCTCATCTGTCTTTATATTCCTCGCCAGTTCAAGACCATCCATCTGCGGCATATTCAAGTCAGTTACCACAAGGGATATTTCATTCTGTGCAAGTTTTTCAAGTGCATCAAAACCATTTACCGCACCTATAGGATTGTATCCAGCGCCCTTTACCATATAGGAAATAAGTTTTCTTGTCGTATCGCAATCATCCACTATAAGGATATTCTTACTCATAGGATTACCTCCATTCACTATTCACTATTCACTATTCACTGTTTCTATATCTTCTGATATGTTACACATTTGTTTATGCCTACAGGTTTAAATGCCCTTGTTAGATTAAAGAGTGATTCTGAAAATCCAACCACCAGAAAACCGCCGTCTACAAGGCTGTCATAAAAGTGACCAATCACCTTTCTTTTAGCATTATCATCAAAATATATAAGGACATTCCTGCAGAATATTACATCCATACCCCTTACACCCCTCATCTGCACCACATCCAACAGGTTTAGATTTGTAAGCCTTACCATCTGCTTTACCTCAGGTTTAACAACATAGCCGCTGCTGGAATTTAAAAAATATTTTTTAATAATTGCTTCATTTGTATTCCTTACAGCATATTCACCATATGCAGCCCTTCTTGCTGATGTCAAAACCTGTTCACTTATATCTGATGCTGTAATTTCAACACCCCATCCCTTGAGCGTCAAACCTTCTTCCATTGCCATCATTGCCAGGGTATAAGGCTCTTCTCCTGTGGAACAGCCTGCACTCCATATCCTTACAGATTTCTGTCCTGAGTTTGCTTTTTTTTCCATAATCTTTGGAATTATGCCGAACCTGAATGCATCAAGTTGGTTTATATCCCTGAAGAAACTTGTCTCATTTGTGGTAACTGCATTAAATAATTCTTTAAGTTCATCATCCTTTTTCAGGTCGTATCTTAAGAAATAAAGATATTCTTCATAGTTTGAAAGGTTTCTAGCCTCAAGCCTCCTTGAAAGCCTGTCTTCAAGAAGATAGGTCTTGTTTTCTTGAAAAAACATACCGCTCTTCTCATAAATAAAATCCCTTAATTGCACAAATATCTCTCTTGAAATCTTTGGTCTTTCCATTTATTTACCTAGCCCTGTCAGGATGAAATCTGTTAAAGCGAGTCTCTTGCGGCTGCACTTATATACGGGTCAATGTGGTCAATAAATCCCTTTAATACATATTCAGATTCCTTTGAGCCGATATGACCAAGCGCATTTATACATGCAGCCTTTACAGGCAATCCGTCATTAAGAAGGATATCAATTATTATATCTTCAGCGCCTTTAATCTTTTTATCCGCAATAATCTCTATTGCCCTGAACCTTACCCACATATCTGCATCACTCAAGGCGATTATGATAAGGTCATCACAGCCGTCCCTTGTCCTTATAACCTCTAGCGCAGAAAGTCTGACTCCCTTGTTTTCATCCTTTAAACACCTTGAAACAATATCTGTAACATCACCGCCTTCAAAACTACCCAGAGATTTAACCGCCTCAATCCTTATATCAGGCTCTAAGTCATTTATAAGAGCCATAAGGTGTTTTTTTGTTGATTCTATATTTAATCTCCCTAGACCCTTTATTGCCGCAATTCTTATTGATGTCTGTTCATTAGAAAGTAATCTGACAAACAAATCCTTCACCTCATCTCCAGCATACATGGACATTGCATCAGAAATGATTTCCTGAACATCTTTATACGGCTCATCTATCAAGGCATCATATAAAAGTGGAATTGCCCTGCTGTCCCCTAGTTTGCCAAGCATCGCGGCAGCAAGCCCTCTGATGTGTCCATCTTTATCCCTAAGGGCGCTGCTGATGGTTTCAAAAGAAGAGACTGTTTCTATCTTCTCAAGACTCTTCAAAAGCACTGCCCTTGTTTCCCTGTCCACCTTCTCAATAAGAGACTTGATTTCATCTGCAGAAGAAGGATCGCCGATATCCCCAAGCGCCTCGGCAAGTATAGATATATTTGCCGGTTCTTTTCTCAATGCCTTAATAATAACACTGCTGCTGCCTACAGATGCTATTGTATGCCTCAGAAGGGGGACAGTCTCTTCATCATTTTCATCTATATCTTCAGCAAATTTTAACAAGGCATCTATTGCCTGTCTTTTCCCAAGTAACCCAATCCCTTTCAGAGAATCCCTTTTTTCAAACAGGTCGCCATTTTTTAGTTTGTCTGTAAATATCTTTAGAAATATGTCTTTATGAGAATCATCCATTTTAGTCAGGAATCTTTCAACAAATCTAACCGCTGTATCCACTGCCATAATATCTGTAATATCCAAACTGCTTATGACAGACATAATCTTTTTCAAATCTTTTGCTTGCGCAAGATGAGATAAGGCATCAATCGCAGCAATCTTTGACATATCGTAATTTTTTACCGCATCAAGAAGTCTATCAACCATATCAGGACTGCCAAGACTGCCCAATGCCTCAATCACAGAAAACCTTACCCATTCGTCATTATCCTTCAGCATATCTATAAGACAGCCTGCGGCGCTGAATACCTTGAGTTTACTAACAGTATTTACGGCAGCAGCCCTTACATTTTTATTAGGGTGATTAAGTACCGGTATAAGATGAGGGGATAAAGCGGGATTTCCTATGTTTCCAAGTATATCAAGGGCAAACTTAACAATATCATCATCCTTTTCATTTAAAAGGGCAATAACAGACTGCTCTGCATCTTTGCCAAGCCTTTCCAGAATCTCTATAGCCATGTTTCTCAAAGATGCGTTATCTTCCTCATAGAGAAGCGGGATAACAGCGTCTGCTGCATCCTGTCCCCCAATATTTACAAGGGCATTTACTGCCGCATCCTTAATACCCTGGTCGCTTCCTTTTAAAAGAGAGACAATGGGTTTTATAGCCCTTTTATCCCTCATATCTCCGAGCAGTTCTATGGTTTCGTGAAGCACTGCCCTGTCATCTGAATTTAACCTGTTTATAAGGTCATCCATGTTTATCATGATTTGTCCTTTCTTTTATGTATCGGAATATCCCAATATTTCTTTAGTTAATATTTATTTATCTCTTAATATATAGACCCAATCAACTATTGGGTCTATCCTGTGAAAATTCTTTAACCTTTCTACCATTATACCTGTCAGGGTATTGCCTTTGGGGAGTAATAGTTTCTTGCCATTTGTATAAATATCTTTAGCAAGAATCATGCCTTCTTTAATCATAGAAAAAGGCACCTCCTGCACACTTTCTTCATCATCTTTCTTACCTTCCACTATTTCTATAAGATGATTGACCGCCTCAGGGTCCAAATCTATGCCCCGCTCTTTTTTTAGTTCTATGACAGCAGTTTTTTTATCGTGGAGTCTGAAAATATTATCAAATCTATTGGCAGCAGATATTATCCTTGAACCAACAGGTATCTCTTCTCCTCTAAGTCTGTCAGGATACCCCCTGCCTGACCACCCTTCATGATGGCTCCTTATTATAAGTCCAATCTGTTTTAAATCAGGTAATTCCCCAATCGCATCCTGCCCTGCAATAGGATGCTGTCTGAAAAGACTTATCTCTACATCACTCATGGAATCTTCATCTTTTTTGAGAATCTCTTTAGGTACACCTATAATCCCGATATCATGTAAAAGGGCGGCAGATTCAATAAATTCAATTTCCCTGCTATCCAGCCCCATCTTCACTGCAATCTCTCTGGAAAGTTTCGCAACCCTTTTTGAATGTCCGCTAAGGTGCGGGTCATAAAGTTCCATTAAATCTACACAGATTCTTATAAATGCAAAAAAACTCTCCCTTAACTGCCTTGTCCTGTCTTCAACCTTTCGTTCAAGCGATTCGTTTAATTCTTTAAGTTCTTTGTTTTGTTTTTCTGTCAATTCAAAAAGCCGCGCATTCTCTTTCTTAAGTTCACACTGTTCAATAAGGTCTCTTACTGTAAGTTTTAAGGCATTGTCATCCCATGGTTTTGTAATATACCTATGCACCCCACTGACATTTATGGCAGAAACTGTTGCATCCATGTTCGCATACCCTGTAAGCATGATTCTTATTGTATCAGGCGAAATCTCTTTGACCTTTGCCAGAAAATCAACGCCCTCCATCTCTGGCATCCTGTGGTCGGAGATCACAAGGCTTATCTTGTTTTTTCCAAAGAGGGCGAGCCCATCTCTTGCATTATTTGCCTTGAGCATATTGTATCCCTCTTTCCTGAAGAGCCTGTAAAGTGATGAGAGTATATTCTCCCCATCATCAACAAACAGTATTATATGTTCTTTGGGATTAAGCATGGTTTACCTCTCCAAATGGCAGTCTGATTATAAACTTTGTCCCCTTGTCTGCCTCACTTTCCACATCTATTGTTCCGCCGTGTTTTTCTATGATGCTGTATGCTATTGCAAGCCCAAGCCCTGTGCCCATACCAACAGGCTTAGTTGTAAAAAACGGGTCAAATATCTTTGTCTTTACATCTTCTGACATACCTGCGCCTGTATCCAGTATTTCAATAACAACCCACCCATTATTAGTTGTCATAAACCCTTCAGCATATGTCTTTATTTTAATCTCACCCTTTGTTGGTATTGCATGGGCGGCATTTACAAGGATATTTGTAAAGACTTGATTTATCTGGTTAGGAAAACACCATATCTTATGGACATCACCATATTCTTTAGTAATATCTGCCTTGTATTTAAGTTCATTCCAGACCATCTTTATTGTTGACTCCAGCCCTTCATTAACATTAAACTCTACCATTTTAGACTCGCCTGAATGGGAGAATTCCCTTAAGCCCCTTACTATTTCCCTGACCCTTTCAACACCGTCATTTGATTCAGAAACAAGTTTATCCATATCCTCTATTGTAAACTCAAAATCTATATCCTGCTTAAATCCATCTATATCCTGCAGTATAGTACCTGCCTTCTCATAATCCTTATTCTTTACTGATTCCTCCAGCCATCTATACATGCTCAAAATCTCCTTAATCCCGATTACATAACTTGTAAGTGTGTTTAGATTGCTGTTCACAAAACCCATTGGATTATTTATCTCATGGGCAACACCTGCCGCCAACTGCCCGATTGATGCCATCTTTTCCCTTTGAACAAGATGTGTTTGGGCATCCTTCAACTCTTTATAGGTTTTTTCAAGAGCCACAGTTCTTCTTCTTACCCTATCCTCAAGTGTTGCCTTCGTCTCTTCAAGATTATGAATAGTCTCTATTGTCTGCCTCATATCCCTTGCCGCAATAATAATGCCTGCTAGTTTTTTTTGAGCATCACGCATGATTGAGGCATTAACAGCAACCTGTATCTTCTCGCCTTTTTTGCTAAGATAATTCATGTCATAGTTTCTTATACTTCCTTGTGCAACTATATCTTTAAGAAACAGAAACAATTTCATATCCTTGTCATCCACAACCAAGCCAACAGGTTTGCCAATGATTTCACAGACATTGTATCCAAGCATTTCTTCGGTAGTCTTGTTCACAAAAGATATGACAGCATCGGGATTTAATATCATTAAACTATCGCCCATATACCAGATAATATCCAGAACCTGTCTTCTGTCCAAAAAGAAAAGGTCAAGTCCGCTTGAGTCTATGCCACACCCGCAGTTATATGCCTCTTCCAATGTTCTTTCTTTGGATTTCAGAACCTCGTCTGTCAATTCAGCACCTCATTAATAAGCCTTGCGTTAATACGCAGGCTAAAGCCTGCGACTACCATAAAAATTGGGTCATGACACACAGTCTCCAAAATAGGGGGGACTTAAACCTTTCCCCTACATCTCACATCTCACATCTTCCAGTATCGGAAGACCTACGGTAAAGACCGAACCCTTGCCAATCTCACTACCCACATGGATATACCCTTTGTGCAACTCAAGTATAGACGCTGCAATGCTAAGACCAAGCCCTGTGCCGCCCATATCTGCCGCAGAATCTTTTCCGACCCTGACAAACCTCTCAAATATCCTTTCTGCCTCTTTTTTTTCAATACCTATCCCTGTATCTGTTACTGAGATTTCAAGAAGGTTTCTTTCTCCCAATTTTCTTACGCCGCATACACTTACTGCAATTCTGCCGCCTTCAT
>JACRPW010000037.1 GCA_016223005.1 Deltaproteobacteria bacterium
CAGGCAAAGGCAGGCAGTGTAGAGTTTATCCCGCAAATAAAGGCAGATGTAGACAGGTGGAAAAGTAAGAATCCTGACAGTCATATCCTTGGCTTTATTCCTACAGAGCCAATGGATAAGTTTTTAAAAGAACTCAAGGCAGGAAATGTAAATACTGATACAGCAAAACCGGCATTAAGAGAAAAGAACCTTGCTGAAGGCAGGGCATTATATGCCATGAACTGCAGACCATGTCATGGGGACAGTGTTTCAGGAGATGGACCAATGGCAGACGGGTTTAAACTCCGTCCTATAAACTTTACAGACAATGGGACAATAGAGACCATAGTAGAAGGGTATACATTCTGGAGGGTGTCAACAGGCGGGCTTGGACTGCCTCAGGAGGCAACACCGTGGGATTCTGCAATGCCTGTATGGAATCTAAATCTAACAGAAGAAGAGAGATGGAAGATCATCATGGCAGAATATGACATGGCGCAAAAGACAGCAAGGATACCGGAAAAGCATTAAAGACAGGGATTAGGGGTTAGAGGCTAGGGATTAGGAAAGACATTAGACAACAGATGCTTAAATATCGGAGGCAATTGATGAAAAGGTTTTTTACAATGTTCTTACTATTCACTATTCACTATTCACTATTCACTGTAGTTAATGCTGCAGATGCGCCATCCAAACCAAAACCCCCTGCAACACCAGAACTAATAGCAAAGGGTAAGAATATATACTTTAAAAGATGCTCTTTCTGTCATGGACTCATGGGGGATGGCAATGGGCCTGCTGCAGAGCAGATGCTTCCAAGACCAAGAGATTTTACACTTGGATTATATAAATTCCGTTCTACAGAAACCGGGGCCCTTCCCACAGATGAAGACCTTTTCAGGACAATAAGCAGGGGCATACCCGGCAGTGCCATGCAGACCTTTGACATAGATAAAATTAAGAATGGTCTTACAGAAGAAGAAAGGTGGCAGGTCATTTATTATATAAAGACATATAATGAAGATTTCTCTGATAAAGAGTTAGACCCATATCAGCAGGCAGTAAAAATCTCCAAACAGGTAGTATCATCTGCAGAGAGTATATCTAAAGGCGCTCAACGCTTTAAGGAGATGAAGTGCTGGGAATGTCATGGAGATACAGGCAGGGGCAATGGTCCAAATGCACCCAAACTCAAGGATAAATTTAAGGGCGACCCAATACTTCCTTTTGACCTGACAAAGGGATGGAGATACAAAGCAGGAAACTTAGCGGAGGATATTTATAAGAGATTTTCGACCGGACTGAATGGAACGCCCATGCCATCATTTTCAGATTCTCTAAATGATGAGGAAAGGTGGCATCTTGCTAACTTTGTTTTTTCTTTACAAAAGAGGAAAGTCAGGAATGAATCTGTTCTAAAGGCAATGTATGTAAATGGTGATATACCAGTATCCCCTTATTATACAGGATTGGCAAAGGCTCAGGCAATAGACATACAACTGGCAGGACAGGTAATTGTGAAGCCAAGATGGGAAAATCCTTCTGTAGATTTGGTTACTGTCAGGGCAATTTATAATGACAAAGAGATTGCCTTTCTTATGGAATGGGGAGACAGGTTTAAGGACACTGCCCATAATCCTGATTTGGAATACAAAGTGCCTGCCGCTTACGATGGTTATGTAAGATGGGGAGAGATTCCGCAAAAGCCGGGCAATTTCCGCGATTCCATAGCCCTTCAATTTCCAGTGAAGATGTCTGATGGCACTAAGAAGCCTCATTTCATGAGGGGTGATTCAGGCAGTCCTGTCAACCTTTGGATTTGGAAATCAGATTTAGAAGAATCTAAACAGCCTTCTATTGAAGATGTAAATGCAAGTGGTCCAAATCAATTCAAGGTTCAGCCTCAGGATAAATGGCATGCAAAGGGGAAAGGTGTTTGGAATGGAGGCACATGGAGGGTGGTAATAAAGAGGCAATTAAATACAGATGATGCAAATGATGTTCAGTTTGAAAAAGGCAAATTCATACCATTTTCTTTAAATGTATGGGACGGCTCAAACGGTGAGCATAATCTTCTTATGAGTCTGTCCTCATGGCATTATCTGATTATGGAGGCATCAACTCCGATAAGTGTCTATTTGTTAGCGATTCTTGGCATAGCAATTACAGGCATTGGGGAATGGTGGCTGGTGAGGAGAAGCAGGAAGGAAAGATAGGAATTACGAATTAGGAATTGTAGCCGCAACCTTTAGGTTGCGTTTTAACGCAGGCATAAAGCCTGCGGCTACCGATAACTGATAACATGTTCAAAAAAATCCTTATAGCATTAGACAACTCCACATATTCAGACAGCGCAATGGAAGCCTCCATAGCCATAGCAAAGGCATACAATTCAGAAATAACAGGCTGCCATGTCTATGCAGCAAGGCTCCATGAGACAAGATTCATGGACATGGAGACAGGCTTGCCTGAAAGGTATCAGTCAGAGGCAATACTCAAAAGACAAAGGGATGTCCACGAAAGCCTAATATCAAAAGGACTAGGCATCATATCAGACTCATATCTTGAC
>JACRPW010000038.1 GCA_016223005.1 Deltaproteobacteria bacterium
ACAAGTCCCCCTTCCATGCCGATATTGGCAAGGACTATAAGCAAAAAGCCCTCAAAGACCATGCCGTTTTGAAGGAAATAAAATGATGCAACTGATGAGATGCATAGAGTTGTATAGAAAAGAAGCAGTCTTTTTCTTACTCCTGTATAATCTGCTATGCCGCCGAGCAAAGGCGAAGTTATGGCGACTATTGCCATACTTAGTGCAATTGCCCTTCCCCACCACAAATCGCCCAGTCCTTCACTACCGACTATCTGATGTGTGTAATACACAGGGAATATTACTGCGGCAATAACAGCAGAGTAACTTGAGTTGGCAAAGTCAAACAGGCACCATGAAAAGATTCTTTTGTTCATACCTTGTATTTTATACTTTATTGTGATTAAAATCATTCAATAATGCAATGATAAAGTTTGCTAAAATATTTCAACAGATTTGTTATTTGCCTATTTACCTGCTTCTGAAATTTTTTGCCCATTATGAGGTAGAAGGACAGGAGAATCTAAAAGGGCTTGAGGACAAGGCAGTTATATTTGCCTCAAATCACGCAAGTTACATTGATGGTCCTGTTTCAGCCGTGTCAATGCCCAGAAATGGCTTTGTGCCGCAGAAATTTTTTCCGATAAGATTTCTAGTTGCAAAGGAGTTTTTTGGATTAAAGGGACAGTTTCCATTTCCCTTGTCTGTCTTTGCAGCGATATTTGTAAGGCTCAACGGCTCTATCCCTATAAAGAGGAAAATGGAAGGACTCCACAGGAGGCTTGATGACGCGGTCAATGCACTTGAGATGGGCAATAAAATCTGGATTTACCCTGAAGGAAGGATAACCACTGACGGCAGATTCATAAGACCCGGCAAAAAAGGGATTATATATTTGCACAAAGAGACAAATTCACCAATTGTGCCGGTTGGACTTATAGGAACTTACAATCTCTCTTTCTTTAAAACCATTTTAAGACGCAGCAGGGTAAAGGTTAAAATAGGAAAACCAATTTATAACCTTGAATCATCAGATTTGCAGGAAGGCACTGAATCGGTTTTGGATGAGATAGAGAAACTGATAAAAGAGCGATGAGTGAACTCAAAACCCATAACTGTTTTTTGCCCCTTGTCTCCCGTCCTTCCCGATACATTGGCGGAGAGGTAAATTCTGTAAAAAAGGATTTATCTAAGGTCAAACTTAAGTTCGGCATGGCATTTCCAGATGTCTATGATGTTGGCATGAGTCATCTGGGTATTCAAATCCTCTACCAGATTTTAAATGCTCACCCTGATATTGCATGTGAAAGGGTTTATGCGCCTTGGACCGACATGGAAAAAATCATTCGCACAAAAGGCATCCCCCTTTCAACGCTTGAATCAAATATACCATTAAAGGATTTGGACATACTCGGTTTTTCACTTCAGTATGAACTCTCATACACAAATGTCCTGAATATGCTTGACCTCGGAGGCATTCCTCTTTATTCAAAGGACAGGGACGAGAGGTTTCCGATTGTGATAGGCGGAGGCCCTTGTGCATTCAATCCTGAACCTGTTGCAGATTTTTTTGACTGCTCTGTATTGGGTGATGGTGAAGAGGTGATTATTGAGACTGCAGAGGCGATAATTAAGGCTAAAGGCGAAGGGCTAAAGGCTAAAGATTGGAAGGAAATAATACTGGAGAAACTGGCTGAGATTGAAGGCATGTATGTGCCTTCGTTATTTGATGTCAGGTATAACGATGATGGGATTGTGGGAGAGATAGTGCCCCTGAATAAAAACTATAATAAAATCAAGAAACGGCTCGTGCCTGATTTGAATAACTGTCCTCTGCCAACAAAACCTGTTGTGCCTTTCACAAAAACCATCCATGACAGGTTTGTGGTTGAGATCACAAGGGGCTGCACAAGGGGGTGCAGGTTCTGTCAGGCAGGGATTATATACAGACCGTCAAGGGAGAGGTCTCCAGAGAATGTATTAAAGATAATTGACGAGGCATTAAAGAATACAGGGTATGATGAGGTTTCTATCCTTTCACTCTCTAGCGGTGATTATTCATGTATAAACGAACTTGTTTTAAATCTGATGAATAAACTGTATGGAAAAAAGGTGGCATTATCCCTTCCATCCATGCGTGTAGGCACGCTTACCCCTGAACTTGTAAATGAAATAAAAAGGGTTAGAAAGACAGGCTTTACACTTGCGCCTGAGGCAGGCACAGAAAGGCTCAGAGGCGTGATAAATAAAGGTATAGGCGAAGATGCCTTGCTTAAATCATGCAGAAATATATTTGAGATGGGATGGCGAAGTGTGAAACTGTATTTTATGCTCGGACTGCCTACAGAGACCATAGATGATGTTAAGGCAATTGCAGAACTTTCTGAAAGGGTCAAAAGACAAGGGACAAGGGGCCTGCCCCCGAAGGCTTCAATCGGGGGGCAGGTGAATGTAAGTGTTTCAACATTTATACCAAAGCCGCACACTCCATTTCAATGGGAACAGCAGATTACTATATCCGAATGCAGGGAAAGACAGGAACTACTACGCAAAGAATTAAAAAAGAGGAGACTTGAATTCAAATGGCATGATGCAAGGATGAGCCTTCTTGAAGGTGTGTTTTCAAGAGGGGACAGAAGGCTGGCAAAGATTATAGAATCAGCATTTAAGATGGGCTGCCGTTTTGACGGATGGGGCGAGGTTTTTAGATTTGATTTATGGGAAAGGATGTTCAATCAGCATAACATTGCCCCTGAATTTTATTTGAGGAAAAGAGACCATAATGAAATCCTGCCATGGGTTCATCTTACCGCAGGTATTACAGAAGACTTTCTTGAAAAAGAATGTAAATTGTCTTTAGAATCCAAAGAGACACCTGACTGTAAGCCTGTCCCCGCAGGCAGTAAGCGGGGAACTGACAAGTGCAGCAACTGCGGCATATGCGACCATAAGGTGATAAAAAATGTAAGCAGTAAGCAATATGCAGTATGCAGCAGAAACATGAAGGATGAGCATCAGAGGAAACCACTGCCTACTGCCTACTCCTTACTGCCTACTAAATACACGGTCAGGCTTTCCTTCTCCAAAACAGACAATATGAAATATCTTGGACACCTTGAACTTATGAGTGCATTTTCAAGGGCAATAAGGAGGGCAGGGATTCCAATAAAATATTCAGCAGGTTTTCATCCACTTCCTGAAATGGTTTTTGAACAGCCGCTGCCTGTTGGAGTTGAAAGTATCGCGGAGCATGCGGATATTGAAATAGATGGATATGTCAAACCAGAAGAAATTAAAAATATCTTGAACAGGGAACTGCCTTCGGGACTAAAAATCCTTGATGCAGTAGAAATCCCCTTGAGGCATAAGAAGTTATCTGCTACCATTAAAGAAAAGGCATATCTGGTATTTCTTGACAGCAGTATCACTATCAGAGAAAAGGATATAAGAGATTCTATTGAAAACTTTCTAAAAAAAGGGCATGTGGTCATAAAACAGCAAAGAGAAGATAAGACGAGAGAGATTGATATAAAACCCCTTGTCCAAGAGATTGTTTTAAAACCCGAACTAACCATAGGTTTAACGCTTGCAAGCAGTGAAAAAGGCACTGCCAAACCGCATGAGGTAATCGCATACATACTCGGTATCCCCAATAATGATGCGGTATGTCTGAAAATTTTAAAGGTAAAGTAAATGTCAAAGGTTAAAAACGAGATACTCATAAATCACAATCCATTTGAGACAAGGGTTGCCATCCTTGAATCAGGGCATCTGAAGGAATTTTATATTGAGAGGACAAAAGACAAGGGCATAGTTGGCAATGTTTACAAAGGCAGGGTTGTGAAGGTTCTTCCTGGCATGCAGGCTGCATTTGTAGATATAGGTCTTGAACGGACAGCATTCCTTCATGTTCAGGATGTGTATAAAGAGGTTGATGAATACGAGGAATTTATGGACGCAGGAGAGGAAGAGGGCATCCCCGGAGAAGAGCCGTCCCATTTTATACAAAGTCCAAGACGGCTGCCAATACAAGACATCCTGAAAGAAGGTCAGGAGATTCTTGTCCAGATAGCAAAGGAACCAATGGGTGAGAAAGGCGCCAGGATAACATCACATATATCCCTTCCCGGCAGACAGTTAGTTCTTATGGCAACAGATGTCCGTATTGGTATCTCAAGAAAGATTGCAAATGAAAAGGAAAGGACTAGGCTCAGAAACATTGTAATGGATTTAAAGCCGTCAGGCTGCGGATTCATAATCAGAACTGCATGCGCAGGCATGAAGGAGCAGGACATAAAATCTGACATGGATTATCTGATAAAACTCTGGAATGATATTATTAGAAGACAGGAAAGATTATCTGCGCCTGCACTTATTTACCATGACCTTGATTTGACCATGAGGACTGTAAGGGACCTTTTTACCTCTGATGTTGACAGATTCATTATGGATTCTCCAGATGAGTATGAGAGGGTTATTAAATTTGCAGATGATTTCCTTCCGGACCTAAAACCATATGTAGAACTTTATGAAAGTGAAGATCCATTGTTTGATTCCAGAGGTATTGAAATTGAGATTTCAGAATCCCTTAACAAAAAGGTGTGGTTAAAGTCAGGCGGTTTTATAATAATAGATCAGATGGAGGCATTAACAGCCATTGATGTAAATACAGGCAAGTTTGTAGGGAAGAAAAATCAAGAAGATACAATCCTCAAGACAAACATGGAGGCTGTAAAGGAGATTGTGTGTCAATTGCGTCTAAGGAATATAGGCGGCATTATTGTCATAGACTTTATAGATATGGCAAAACAGGCAAACAAAGAAAAGGTATATAATACCCTTAAAGAGACGTTAAAAGGCGATAGGGCAAGGACAAACATATTAAAGGTCTCTGAACTAGGCATTGTTGAGATGACAAGGAAACGTGTGAGAGAGAGCATGTCAAGGGTTTTATGCGAGCCATGTCCGTATTGCGAGGGAAACGGGCTCATAAAGTCAAAGATCACAATAATAATGATCATATATAGAGAACTCTTGAAAGAATTCATAAAACATAGGAAACGGAAGATGTATCTATATGTCCATCCTGCTGTTGCAGATTTATTATACAGTGAGGAATCAAAAATAATAGAGGAACTGGAGAAGAGGTTTAAAAAGAAGATATTCCTGAAGGTAGTTAATAATTTCCATCAGGAACAGTTTGAAATAAGATAAAAGGATAGACTCTACTTCTATGCGTTTATTCAAAGATGCGACAATCAAAGGCAAACTCATGCTTATCAGCATGTTTACTACAGCCGCAGCCATGTTTTTTGTAAGCATCGCAGTAATCCTTTTCTGGAATTTCATCGCCTTACTTTCTACATTTTTGATTGCATTTATAATCTCTTATCTTCTTATATCAAGGCTGTATAAGACAATTCTGGCGCCTATAAATGAACTGGCGCAGATTATGAGCATTGTCTCAGATAAAAAGGACTATTCTGTAAGGGCAAATATCATATCCAATGATGAACTTGGCATCCTGTCAAATGGTTTTAATGAGATGCTGCAGCGGACTCAAGAGCAGGATAAGAAACTGGAAGAATACCACAAAAATCTTGAAGAACTCTTGGAAAGGCGGACAAGAAAATTAGTGCAAAACAGCCGTGAACTAAAAGAAACCCGAGCACAACTTATTCATACAAGCAATCTTGTAGGTCTTGGCGAGATGGCAGCGGGCATAGCACATGAGATAAACCAGCCTTTGAATATAATCCGTCTTACATCACAGATTTTACTCCAGAAGTCAGAGGATAAAGTTATCCAACCTCTTGGAGAGGAGGTTAAAAAAGCCATTATAATGATTGATTCTCAAGTAGAGCGTATAGATAATATCATTTCGCACTTAAGAATATTTACCAGAAGGGACATGATAGAAAGTGTGTCTATAGATATAAATCAGGCAATAGAGGATGTCTTTTTACTGACAGGGGAAGGACTGCGGCTCAGCAGTATAGTTGTTAAAAAGGATTTTTCACCATCTCCCATTATTATAAAGGCAAATGCCAGCATGCTGGAACAGGTTTTCTTTAACATTATAAGTAATGCAAGGGATGCAATGGAGGACATGACAGAAAAACAGGGAAGACTCCTTACAATTACAACACAATTAAGGAGAGATAATATGGCAGAGGTTCGCATTTCAGATACAGGCGGCGGCATACCTCGTGAGATAAGGGGTAGAATCTTTGAGCCGTTCTTTACAACGAAGGATGTGGGCAAAGGAACAGGGCTTGGGCTATCTATAAGTTATGGTATAGTTAAACAGTTTGGAGGGAATATATCGTTTGATGTTAAAGAAGGTGTCGGAACAACCTTTATATTGACATTCGTGTCTGCCTTATGAGTAAATGTAATTATGGAGATAGACACAAAAAAGGTCTCGGTCCTTGTTGTAGATGATGAACACCTTATTGTTTCGCTTATAAAAGACTGCCTTGAGATGGAAGGTTATACTGTATTTGAGGCAATGGACGGAAATACAGGTCTTGAGATTTTTAAAGATAAGAGACCTCATATAGTAATAATGGATGTTAAGATGCCGGGGATGGATGGGATAAAACTAAAGGCACTTATAAAAGAGATAGATAGCAATGCAAAGATTATCATGATGTCAGGACACATTGAGGCAGTAGATAGGCATAAGGACTCTAAAGATATATTTTTAAAAAAGCCTTTCAATCTAAAAGACCTAATCCTTACCTTGAAAGACATTGAAGGCAGATTATAACCTTACCCAACCACATGCCTTATTGCAGGTTCAGGTGAAACCAATCATTACAATAGTAGGCAGGCCAAATGTGGGCAAATCGTGCCTGTTTAACAGGATGATTGGCATGAGAAAGGCGATTGTCAAGGATGAGCCGGGGGTTACAAGGGATTTAAACTATGCGGATGTGGTTGACGGCAATTATTCGTTTACCCTTGTTGACACAGGCGGTTTTGAACCTGACACAAGGGATGACTTACTGGTAAAGGTTAAGCAGCAGGCACAGATGGCAATTGAAGAGTCTGATGTCATAATACTCCTGATGGATGCAAGGCAGGGGCTTGTGCAGGCGGACAGGGATGTGGCAGATATTTTGAGGAAGAGTTCAAAACCTGTAATATATGCAGTGAACAAGGTTGATACGCCAAAGATTAAAGACAGCATCCATGAATTCTTTGCTATTGGTATGGAAGATATTATCCCTGTCTCTGCTGAACATTCCGTTGGTATAGATGAACTTATTGACAGGATAAAAACCTTTATACCAGAGACTAAAGAAGAACATGAAGAAGATAAACGGTTTAAGATCTCTGTTGTTGGCAGACCGAATGCTGGAAAATCAACACTGGTAAACAAACTCCTCGGTTACGAAAGGGTTATGGTAAGTCCGATTGCAGGCACTACAAGGGACTGCATTGATACACCATTTGACATACTGGGGAAAAAATATCTCCTGATTGATACTGCTGGAATAAGACGCAAAGGAAAGGTATCAAGAAACCTTGAACAATATGCTGTTATGAGTGCAATTAGAAGTATTGACCGAAGCAGTGCAGTGCTTCTTGTCATAGATGCATTAGATGGGATAACAGAGCAGGATGAAAGGATTGCTGGTATTGCATACGAAAAAGGCAAGGGCTGTATAATTGTGGTGAATAAATGGGACAGCATTGAAAAAGAGACAAACACAGCAAAGGAGTTTGAACAAAGGATTAAGTGGAAGGCAAAATTTTTACAGTTCGCACCTGTGATATTCATCTCTGCATTGAAAGGGCAGAGGGTCAATAAGATAATGGATATCGTTGATGAGGTTAATAAGCAGCTTTCTGCAAGGGTTAAGACATCTTTACTTAACAAGTTTTTCAATGAGTTTGCTAAAAGACATGAACCTCCGACTTACAAAAACAAGGCACTCAAGGTTTACTATATTACACAGACAGATATAATGCCCCCAACCTTTACTGCATTTACCAACTATCCTGAAGGCATACATTTTTCATACAAGAGGTTTTTTATAAATCAGATAAGGAAGGAATTTGGTTTGGATAAAGTTCCTATCAGGCTGATATTCAGAAAAAAAATATAGTCTATTTCCCTATGCAAAACTGGCTGAATATCCTTTCAAGGATGTCATCGCTTGTGGTTTCTCCAACTATTTCACCAATGGCATTTAATGCCCCTTTAATCTCTGCTGCCAGAAACTCTCTGGAAAGGTTATTTTCCACTGTCTCATGTGCAAGTTTAAGTCCATGAACTGCCCTGTCAAGCGCTGTCTTATGTCTTAAACTTGTTATAATGATTTCCTGAATCTCTTCCCCTTCGTGTTTTGCAACCGCCCCATATATTGCATCTTTTAGTTCTTCTATACCATCTTCCAGAAGGGCTGAAGCCTTTACTATCCTGTAATCTGAAAACACCTTTTGATAATCAGACACTATAGAATCTTTACTAATGTCCATTTTGTTAAATATGATTACAAGCCTTTTGCCATCATTATAAACCCTTTTAAAAAGTTTTAAATCATCTGATATGTTATCCCCTGAGACATCTATGATAAAAAGCACCATATCTGCCTTTTTAAGCCTGTCCATAGTCCATCTGATGCCAATCCCTTCAACCTCATCAGAAGGCTCTCTGATCCCTGCTGTATCCATAAGTCTTACAGGTATTCCCCTGATATTCAGCACCTCTTCAATAATATCCCTTGTGGTCCCGGGTATAGGAGTAACAATTGCCCTTTCCTCTTTTAAAAGGCAGTTTAAAAGGCTTGACTTGCCTACATTTGTCCTTCCTATGATGATTACCTTTAAGCCATCTATAAGGATTCTACCTTCTTCGTATGTGGATAATAGTTTATCTAAAATAGTTTCAGATTTTTTTATAACCTCAACTATTCTATTATCAGAAATTCTTGGGACATCCTCTTCTTCAGGAAAATCCAGTTCTGCCTCAATATAACAGAGGATGTGGACAAGGTCTTCCTTTATCATACTAATCTCTTTTGAAAGTCTGCCTGAAAGATGCGATCTGGCAGTATTTAATGCCAAATCAGTTTTTGCCCTTATTAAATCTATTACAGACTCTGCCTGTAATAGATCCATCCTGCCATTTAAAAATGCCCTTTTTGTAAATTCACCCGGTTCTGCAATCCTTGCACCGTATTTTAATACTGCTTCAAGCACCCTTTTAAGTATCAGAGAACCCCCGTGGCAGTAAATCTCAACAATATCCTCGCCTGTGTATGAATGGGGCAATTTCATTACAGCCAAGAGGCAGTCATCTATCGGAGCATTGTTTGACGGATTGATTATAGCGCCGTAATAAAGGTGATGGCTTAAAAATTCCTGAATGGATTTTTTGGACACAAAGATTTTAGCAGCAATATTTATGGACATGTTGCCGCTTATCCTGATTATACCGATACCCCCTTCACCTTGCGGTGTTGCTATAGCAGTAATAGTGTCCTCTAATAACTTCATAATAATATTAAAAACATAGAAAATTTGAAAAAGCAAGGGTATGAAAAAAAATGGATTGCAATTAAAAAGAAAGGGCATATAATTAGGGGAACTGTCCCAGATTTACGGACGGAGCATTGCTCCATCGTAGAATCGGGACTGTCCCCCATACCCTAGCGGAGGTTATATGGCAAATCCAATACAACCCATCCTGCCTGACAAACTTAAATGGACATGCGAGCCTGATAATTTCTCATTCAAAGACACTAGAGAACTTCCAGCACTTGAAGGAACAATCGGACAGGAGAGGGCGCTCAAGTCTATGGATTTTGGTCTTGGACTTTCCAGTCATGGCTTTAATATCTATGTGCTTGGAGAAAGCGGCACAGGAAAAACAACCACTATAAAAAATCTTCTTGAGAACAAGGCAAAGAATGAAAATATTCCTGATGATTGGTGTTATGTATATAACTTTACAGACCCTGACAGACCTTGTGTGCTTAATCTCCCTGCCGGCTTGGGTATGGAGATAAAGATTGATATGGAAGAACTTGTTGAGGCGCTTAGAAGGGATATACCAAAGGTCTTTGAAAGCAAGGATTATGAAAGACACAGGGACGAGATATTGGATGGTCAGCAGGAGAGGACAAAGGCATTATTTTATAGACTGGAACAAAAGGTTCAGGAAAAGGGGTTTATCCTTAAAAAGACTGCAGGCGGACTTGCTGTTGTGCCTGCAAAGGATGGAAAGCAGATAAAGCAGGAAGATTTTGAGACCTTGTCCAAACATGAAAAACAAAGGATAGAAAACGACAGCAGACTTTTACAGGACAAACTTGCAGATACTATAAGGGAGGCAAGGTCAATTGAAAAGGATACAAAGGATAGAATAAATGCACTTGACAGGGAGGTTGTGCAGTATGTTGTAAATCCGCTTATAAACGAACTCCTTGAGAAATACAAAAAATTTACATGCATAATAAATTACTTAAATAATGTAAAAGAGGATGTCCTTGAACACTCTGACGATTTCAGGACAAAAGAGGAGTTTCCGCTTGCCATCCCAGGTATAAAACTGCCAAAGGCAGAGCCTTCGTTTGAGAGATATTCTGTCAACCTTATTGTAAACAATAAAGATACAAGCGGTGCGCCTGTTGTAATAGAGACCAATCCAACATATTACAATCTCTTTGGAAGGATAGAATACAGGGTGCAATATGGCATTGCCTCAACTGATTTCACAATGATAAAGGCAGGCTCTATCCACAAGGCAAACGGCGGTTATCTTATTGTAAATGCCATGGACTTACTGCGAAATATATTTTCTTATGATTCGTTAAAGAGGGCAATAAAGAATAAAGAGGTCAGGATAGAGGATGTATGGGAGCAGTACAGACTTATTTCAACAGCAGCACTTAAACCAGAGGCAATACCGCTTAATATAAAGATTATACTCGTTGGCAGCCCATTTCTTTATTATCTCATGTATAATCTGGATGATGAGTATAAAAAGTTTTTCAAGGTAAAGGCTGATTTTGACAATAGGATGCCAAGGGACAAAGAGAATCTTTACAAATACGCCCTGTTTGTTGCAACAAGGTGCAGGGAGGAAGGACTTAAACCATTTGACAGAACTGGAGTTGCAAAAATCGTTGAGCATGGCTCAAGGCTGGCAGACCATCAGGAAAAACTATCTGCAAGGTTCAGCGAGATTACGGATATTATAAGGGAGGCAAGTTTCTGGGCTGAAAAATCAGGAAACGGCTTTGTAACAGGTGATGATGTTGAAAAGGCAATCAAGGAAAAAGATTATAGGAGCAGCAGGATTGAAGAGAGGCTCAGGGAACTTATAACAGAAGGCACTATCCTTGTTGATACAGATGGCAACACTGTGGGACAGGTCAATGGCATTGCAGTTCTTGACATGGGCGACTATGCCTTTGGCAAGCCGAGCAGGATTACTGCAAAGACATACATGGGTGAAAAGGGTCTGGTTAATATTGAGAGAGAGGCAAAGATGAGCGGCAAAATACACAATAAGGGCGTTATGATACTGACAGGGTATCTCGGTGCGAAATATGGGCAGGATATTCCGCTGACACTCTCTGCATCAATCTGCTTTGAACAATTATATGAAGAGGTAGAGGGTGACAGTGCCTCATCAACTGAGTTATATGCCATCCTTTCAAGTCTGTCAGGGACACCTATAAAACAGGGTATTGCAGTAACAGGTTCAATAAACCAGATGGGTGAGATTCAGCCAATCGGAGGGGTAAATGAAAAGATAGAGGGGTTCTTCTATGTATGCAAGGCAAAGGGATTCACAGGGGAGCAGGGGGTAATGATACCTCAAAGAAATCTAAAACACCTTATGCTAAAGAGGGATGTTATTGATGCAGTAAAGGATGGGAAATTTCATATCTACGCTGTTTCCGATGCAGAACAGGGCATT
Organism: Deltaproteobacteria bacterium; assembly: GCA_016223005.1. Lineage (NCBI taxonomy): Bacteria > Pseudomonadati > Myxococcota > Myxococcia > Deltaproteobacteria bacterium. The sequence continues at coordinate 11,921 of JACRPW010000038.1, forward strand.
GAGGTTTTGACAGGAATACCTGCAGGAGAGAAACAGCCTGACGGCATATATCCGGAAGGGACTATAAATTACCTTGTTTCAAAGAGGCTTAAGGAACTTGCAAAAAACCTGAAGGCATTTGGCAAGGATAAGAAAAAGGAGAATGAGAAAGGTTAATCTATGTTGAAACTATATGATACAACACTTAGGGATGGGACACAGGCAGAGGATATAAATTTCTCTGTGGAAGACAAGATTCGGATTGCTGAAAAACTTGATGAACTTGGCATCCATTATATTGAAGGCGGCTGGCCCGGTTCAAACCCAAGGGACATCCAGTTTTTCAAAGAAATTAAATCCATAAAACTCAATTTTTCTAAAGTCGCTGCATTCGGAAGCACAAGAAAGGCAGGCAATAAAGTTCACAATGACCCGAATATAAAGGCGCTCCTCAAGGCCGATACATCTGTTGTTACAATCTTTGGCAAGACTTGGGACATGCATGTCCAAGAGGCTCTACATATATCTCTGAATGAAAACCTTGAACTTATCTCTGACTCAGTAAGGCATCTCAAAAAGAATGTTGATGAGGTGTTTTATGATGCAGAGCATTTCTTTGACGGTTACAAGGCTAACCATGAGTATGCAATAAAGACACTAAAGACAGCCAATGACGCAGGTGCAGACTGCATTGTTTTGTGCGATACAAACGGCGGCACACTGCCGTATGAGACCCAACAAATTATAAGGGATGTTAAAAGGCATATAAAGATTCCGCTTGGCATACACAGCCATAATGATTCTGAAACTGCTGTGGCAAATTCTGTGGTTGCCGTAAAAGAGGGTGTTGTGCATCTTCAGGGGACTATAAACGGTTTTGGCGAGAGGTGCGGTAATGCAAACCTCTGCTCAATTATTCCGAATCTGAAACTCAAGATGGCAATTGACTGTATCAGTTTTGAACAATTAAAAAAACTGAGAGATACAGCAAGGTTTGTCTATGAACTTGCAAACCTAAGCCACAATAAGCATCAGCCGTATGTTGGCGATAGTGCCTTTGCACATAAAGGCGGCGTCCATGTTAGCGCTGTAATGAAAAGGGCTGATACCTATGAGCATATTAAACCTGAACTTGTCGGCAATCATCAGAGGGTTTTGGTTTCCGATTTATCAGGAAGGTCAAACATCATCTATAAGGCTAAAGAATTTGGCATTGACATAAAAAGCAAAAACCCTGTTGTGCAAAAAATCGTTACATCTTTAAAAGAACTGGAGCATCAAGGTTTTCAGTATGAAGGTGCTGAAGGGTCTTTTGAACTCCTCATGCAGAAGGCAAGGAAGACAAAAAAGAGATACTTTAAGTTACTTAGCTTCAGGGTTATTGATGAAAAGAAAAAAGAGGGAGAACCCCCGCATTCAGAGGCAACAATAAAACTTGAGGTTGACGGCAGGGTTGAGCATACCGCAAGCGAAGGGAACGGTCCTGTAAATGCCCTTGACAATGCCCTTAGAAAGGCATTGGAGAAGTTTTATCCGAAATTAAAGGAAGTCCATCTTCTTGATTTCAAGGTAAGGGTTATTTCAGCAGGAAAGGGGACTTCCGCATCTGTCCGTGTTCTTGTGGAATCAGGGGATGGAAAAGAAAAGTGGGGCACGGTAGGAGTTTCAGAGAATGTCATTGAGGCATCATGGCAGGCGCTTGTGGACAGCCTTGAATATAAATTGTACAGGGATGAAAAAGGGTAATGGAGAATGAACAAAAAGATGCAAGGGATTTGGTGCTTATATTCCTTGCAGTCTTTCTTGTTTGTATTTATTTGTTCAGGGAAAGGCAGCAGTATTCTGAAGATAAAGCGCCGATGTTACAGCGGCTTGATAATTCAAGCGGCTTAAACGGTTTAAACGGCTTGAACCCTGTTCTAACAAACGGCGAGGCAAAACAGGTTCTTGGCATAAAGATAGATATAAACAAGGCAACCCAATCAGACCTTGAATCCCTGCCCAATGTGGGACCTAAACTTGCAAAGAATATTATTGAAAAAAGAAATGAGGTTGGCGGTTTTAAGTCTATTGATGATATTAAAAAGGTTAAAGGCATAGGTGAAAAAAAGTTTGAGAAGATTAAAGATTTGATAGGGGTAAGATAACCCAGATTATGCACGAATATGCTCATACATTCCTTATTTGGAAATAAGACTATATTTTCTTTATGGAAAACATAGAGATTGCAAAAATATTTCATGATATTGCTGATTTGCTTGAGATAAAAAATGAAAACCCATTCAGAGTCCGTTCCTATAGGACCGCAGCCCGCATAATAGAAGAACTCCCTGAAAACCTTAAATCCATTGTTGAGAGGGATGAATCTCAACTTGAAGATATACGGGGCATTGGTAAGAGCATCCATGAAAAGATTGTGGAGATTGTAAGGACAGGTAAGTGCAGATTCCATGAAGAACTTTTAAAACAACTCCCGCCAACCCTGCTTGAACTCCTTGATGTATCAGGCATAGGACCTAAAAAGGTTCAACTCCTTTACAAAGAATTAGGCATCCAGAGTGTCTCTGATTTAGAAAAGGCTGCGAAAGGGCATAAAATCCATGAACTAACAGGCATGGGGGAAAAGACGGAGGAAAACATCTTAAAGGCAATTGAAAATTTTAAGGCAGGCAAGGGCAGGTTTAAACTGGGTCTTGCAATGACATATGCTGCCCCTCTTTTAGAATATTTAAAAGAAATAGATGGTGTCCTTCAGGTATCAGAGGCAGGGAGTCTGCGGAGGAGAAAGGAGACCATTGGAGACATAGACATCCTTGTTGCATGCAAAAAAGGTTCGCCTGTAATGGACAGGTTTACAGCATACACCGAGGTCAAAGATGTTCTTGCAAAAGGTGATACAAAATCAACAGTCATATTAAGATGCGGGCTTCAGGCAGATGTAAGGGTTTTGGACAAAAAATCCTATGGTGCTGCACTTCAGTATTTTACAGGTTCAAAGGCACATAATATTGCAATAAGAGACAGGGCAAAAAAGATGGGGCTTAAGCTTAGTGAATATGGCGTGTTTGATGAAAAGGATAGGTTTGTTGCAGGTGAAACAGAAGGGGATGTTTATAAGGCAGTAGGGCTTGTGTGTATCCCGCCTGAACTCAGAGAAAATACAGGCGAGATTGAATCTGCATTAAACAATAAACTCCCGCATTTAATAGATGTTAAAGACATAAAAGGCGACCTGCATGTGCATACTGTAGAGACCGACGGCGCAAATACGATTGATGAGATTATAGATGCTGCAATCAAGATGGATTATGAATATATTGCAATAACAGACCATTCAAAGGCAGTGAGTGTTGCCCACGGGCTTGATGAGAAAAGGGTTTTGAAACAGATTGAGGAGATAGATAAGTTAAATAAACGGCTTACGGCTCACGGCTTACGGCTCACGGTTCTTAAAGGCATAGAGGTGGATATAAAAGTGGACGGTTCTCTGGATTTAGATAAGGATGTATTGAAAAGACTTGATGTGGTAGTCGGCGCTGTGCATTCAAGGTTTAATATGGCAGAGGAAGAGATGACTGCCCGCATTATAAAGGCGATATCATCAGGACTTGTCCATATAATTGCCCACCCCACAGGAAGGCTTATAAATGAAAGACAGCCCTATGCAGTGAATATGACTGAAATAATGAAATCTTGCAAAAAACACAATGTGATTCTGGAACTTAATTCATATCCTGATAGGCTTGATTTAAATGACATCCATTGCAAACTTGCAAAAGAAATGGGTGTGCTCGTTGCAATATCAACAGACTCCCACAGTAAATTCCATTTGGATAATATAAGGTTTGGTATTTATACAGCACGAAGGGGCTGGCTTGAGAAAAAGGATGTGTTGAATACAAGACCGTTGAAAGAGGTAATGCAGATACTAAAAAAGATAATAGGTTAGCCAAATAAAGCAAAATGGTCAATGGTCATGGCATTTCCTGATATTGACAAGGCTCTGAAAGGATGTTAAGTAAACCCCATTTATGAATAAAAGACTACTTATAAAAGAAAGGCTGATAGAAGGGGCGCTTTTTTTAAGTGCCTTTTTTTCTATTTTTATAACACTTGGCATCATAGGTGTCCTTATATTTGAAACCTTTGAGTTTTTTAAAGAGGTGTCAATATTGGATTTTCTTACAGATACCCAGTGGACGCCTCTCTTTGCTGAAAAACACTTCGGCATCCTCCCTCTTTTTACAGGCACATTTTTAACAACGAGCATCGCAATGGTTGTTTCTCTGCCAATCGGGCTTATAAGCGCAATCTATTTAAGCGAATATTCATCTTCAAAATTGCGGACTTTTGTAAAGCCTGTGCTTGAGATATTGGCCGCAGTGCCGACTGTTGTTTACGGCTACTTTGCCTTGCTTTTTGTAACCCCGCTGCTTCAGATGTTTATGCTTGAACTGTCTGGTTTTAATTCCATTTCAGCCGGGATTGTAATGGGCATTATGATAATACCGATTATATCATCTTTGAGCGAGGATGCCATGCATGCAGTTCCTATGAGTTTGAGGGAGGGCGCTCTGGCGCTTGGAGCGACAAGATTTCAGGTTGCATTAAAGGTTGTTGTCCCGGCAGCGCTTTCAGGCATTGCAGCGTCATTTATACTTGGCATATCAAGGGCAGTCGGCGAGACAATGATTGTTGCAATTGCAGCAGGCCAGCAGCCGCGTCTTACGCTCAATCCCCTTGTCCCTATAGAGACAGTAACAGCATACATAGTTCAGGTGAGCCTTGGCGATACGCCGACAGGGACTTTGGAATACAGGACAATATTTGCAGCAGGCATGAGTTTGTTTGTTGTTACATTCTTTTTGAATGTGGTTAGCTATTGGCTGAAGAAGAGGTTTAGAGAAGAATATGAATAAAAATTCAAAATTTAAAATTCAAAATTCAAAATTATGGAATAAACTATACGACAGGATGTTTTCTATTATTGGACTTGCTGCTACGCTCATTGGTCTCGCAGTTCTTTTGACGCTGCTTATAGATGTTTTTGCAGATGGTTTTGTAAGGCTTGGCTGGCAGTTTCTTTCTAATTATCCATCCAGAAAACCGGAAGAGGCAGGCATACTTTCTGCATGGGTTGGGACTGTATGGATTATGCTCTTAACAGGCATTATTGTGTTTCCTCTTGGCGTTGCAGCAGCAACATATCTTGAAGAATACAGCAAGAAAAACTGGCTGCGGGATATTATAGAAATCAATATCGCAAACCTTGCAGGGGTGCCGTCTATTATTTATGGTCTGCTTGGGCTAGGACTTTTTGTGAGGCTTTTAAATATGGATAGAAGCGTGCTGGCGGGCGCAATGACATTGGCAATACTTGTCCTCCCGATTGTAATACTTTCAACAAGGGAGGCATTGCGGTCAATTCCACCGTCAATCAGAGAGGCTTCATATGCGCTTGGCGCAAGCAAGTGGCAGACAATAAGAAATCAGGTTCTGCCTGCTGCTATGCCGGGCATCTTAACAGGTGTAATACTTGCAATGTCAAGGGCAATCGGAGAGACAGCGCCGCTTATAACAATAGGCGCATTGACATATGTTGCGTTTTTGCCCACAAGCCCTGTATCAGCGGAATTTCCTTATATAAGTTTTCAAGGGCTTTTTGATGCGTTTTCTGTCTTGCCGATCCAGATATTCAACTGGGTATCGCGTCCTCAAAAGGGTTTTTCAATAGACGCTGCGGCAGGAATCATTGTCCTCTTGGTAATAACATTTTTTATGAACGGCATTGCGATATATTTGAGGCATAAATATCAGAAAAAGATAAGGTGGTAATGGCAACATCCTTGCGGATGTTGAATTGGAAAGTGCAAAAGGCCTCAAGGCTAAAGCCTTGAGTTACAGATTGTAACTCAAACCTTTAGGTTTGATATGTTTTACATTTTGCAATGGAGCAAAGCGACTTATGAGCAGTGTCTTTAAAATTGAAAAGTTGAATGTGTTTTACGACGAAAAAAAGGCATTAAAGGATGTGAACCTTGACATACCTGCAAAATCCGTAACTGCGGTTATTGGGCCTTCAGGCTGCGGGAAAAGCACATTTATCAGATGCCTAAACAGGATGAATGATTTGATACCTGTATTCAGGCTTGATGGCAGGATTATGTATGATGGAATGGACATATATTCAAAAGCGGTTGATACTATAGATATAAGAAGACGGATTGGCATGGTATTTCAAAAGCCGAATCCATTCCCAAAAAGCATATATGAAAATGTTGCGTATGGTTTGAGGATACATGGCATAAATAAAAAAGATAAAATTGACATGGTTGTTGAGGCGAGTCTAAAAAAGGCTGCAATGTGGGACGAGGTAAAAGACAGGCTGCGCCAGTCAGCGCTTTCCCTTTCAGGCGGCCAGCAGCAGAGGCTCTGCATTGCAAGGGCGATAGCAGTTGAGCCGGAGGTTGTTTTATTTGACGAACCCTGCTCGGCCCTTGACCCTATTGCGACAGCAAAGATAGAGGATCTGCTCACAGAATTAAAAAATGAGTATACAGTTGTTATCGTAACCCACAATATGCAGCAGGCTGCAAGGGTTTCTGATTACACAGGAATTTTTATGCTCGGCGAACTTCTGGAATTTGATATTACAAAAAAGATATTTACATCGCCGTCCAATAAAATGACAGAAGACTATATTACAGGAAGGTTTGGATAAAAATGGAGGAACTATGACTCGCGTGGCGTATCACAATGCTTTAAAGGAACTGGAAAATGATGTTGTAGAGATGGCAAATATGGTTGGCAGCGCCGTGAAATTATCCATAGATGCGCTTAAGAACCGCAATATTTCAGTGTCCCAGAAGATTATAAAGGACGACAGGATTATAAATAAAAAAAGGTTTGATATAGAGGAAAAATGCCTTCTCCTTATTGCCACACAGCAGCCAATGGCAACTGATTTAAGGGAACTCGCGGCAATATTATCTATAATCACAGACCTTGAGAGGATTGGCGACCATGCAGAAGGAAATGCCAAAATAAATCTTTTGCTTGGAGACAAACCGATTGTAAAGCCGCTTGTTGACATACCAAAGATGGCAGATATAGGGCTTGCTATGCTTGACGACAGCATAAAGACATTCATGTCAAGAGATGCGGAAACCGCAAAAAAAATCGGTCAGAGAGACGATGAGGTTGACGCAATATATGACAAGACATACAGAGAATTATTGATGCTGATGATAGAAAATCCTAAGATTGTAGAAGGGGCGACATATCTTATCTGGGTCTTGCACAACCTTGAGCGCATCGCAGACAGGGTGACAAATATTGCAGAAAGGGTTGTTTTTATGGTTACAGGGAAGATGGAAGAGATGAATGTGTCGAAATACTAGCCTGTGAATTATATAACTGCATTTATACTTGGTATCGTAGAAGGCATCACTGAATTCCTGCCCGTCTCCTCAACAGGTCATCTTATACTTGCAGGCGATTTGCTTGGTTGGACAGGCGAGAAGGCAAAGGTCTTTGAGGTATTTATACAACTCGGAGCAATCCTTGCGGTTGTATGGCTGTATAGAGAAAGGGTTTTATCATCTGTAAAAGGCATCGGCACAGAAAAAACAAATAGATTTCTTTTTAATCTTTTAATCGCGTTCCTGCCTGCTGCAATTATCGGTCTTGCAACGTACAAATTCATAAAGCATTATCTTTTTAATCCACTAACCGTTGCCTTTGCACTGATAATTGGCGGCATTGTGATGCTCATAATAGAGCGGATTTCTCCTGCGGCGCAGGTAAAAGATATTGATGACATAAATATCAAAAAGGCATTTGGTATTGGCTTATCACAGGTATTATCCCTTTTCCCCGGTGTTTCAAGGGCAGGCGCAACAATTATGGGAGGATACTGTCTTGGTCTGGACAGAAAAACAGCAACAGAATTTTCGTTCTTCCTTGCAATACCAACCATGTTTGCCGCCGTATCCTATGATTTGCTGAAAAGTTTTAATGACTTGAATGCAGGCGATATTCCTGTTTTTTTAATCGGCTTTATAACATCATTTATTTCAGCATTTATTGTCATCAAGGCGATGTTAACCTTTATTGCAAGGCATAACTTTAACTCATTTGCCATATACCGCATCATCCTCGGCGCTGTCATTCTTTTTTATTATCTACAATAGCATTGAAAAGATTTCTAAAAAATGCCTTATTCACACTTTTTGGAATCCTTGTATTTGCGGGAGTTCTTGCCTTAACTATTCCAGCAGAGTTTATATCAGATGAAACTAGAAATTGGCTGAAAAGATATAACGGCATTATCATTACAGAAAATGGGGTGAAAAAGATATTCCCTTTTGGAATTGAGATAAAACATGCTGTAGTTTCGTATAGTGGTGAAGACAAACACTTTTTAGCCCTTGATACACTGAAGGCAAGGCTCTCTATCATCTACCTTCTCACAGGCAGGATAAGGGTGCTCGTAGAAGGGAACAAGGAAGATGGCACAATCAAGGGATACATTCTATCCCGAGTGTCTAACACAACAATAAATCTCACAGCAGAGAATATGGATATTTATATTCATTCAACTACTGAAGGAAATTTCAGCGGCAGACTAAATATAGATTTTAAGGATGGCAGGTGTCCTGAAGGCAATATTGATATAGAGGGTAAGGATATTGTTATGAGATGGCTTCATACTTCGGGCATTTCCATCCCACTGGGAAAAGGCATAAAAGGGAACCTGCATGCAAAATCAAATGGCTGCAGAATTGATATTAAGGTTCTGCACCTTGAGAACGAAAACATTACAGTCAATGCACACGGCAATATCTCTCTAAAAAATCCTTATCTGAAAAGCTATGTGGATGTGGATATTGAAGTAATACCATCGCTAAAGTCTATCAAAGATGGCAATTATATCCTGTCACTTATCTCCAATTACCGAAAATCTTCCAACTATTATTCTATGAAGGTTAAAGGGATATTAGAAAATCCTATCCTTTATCAATAGACTGCCCTGATAAGTATCCCTCTCCTCCATTATCTTATGAATCCTGTCAATTATAGGAAATTTATTTACACTCCAATTAGGTGCGATGAGTAACTCTCGGGATGTGTCACCGCACAAACGATGTATTATTGTTTCAGGATAAATCCTTTCCAGAAAATCAACCGCTGTATTTGCATACTCATCAAGTCCCATAAGTTTTATCTCTCCATTTTTATACATATCTTCAAGTTTTGTGTCTTTATGGATATGCAAATGATGAAGTTTTAATCCCCATATATTCATCTCTGCAAGAAACATCGCAGTATTTAGCATGTCCTCATGCGTCTCTTCAGGCAGTCCAAGTATCACATGGCTTACAACAGGTATATCCTTTGCCCTTGCCAGATTTACTGCATTTATAAAATCATTTACTGTATGACAGCGGTTTATGAGTTTAAGGGTTTTGTCATTTGCAGACTGAAGCCCTAGTTCAAGCCAGAGGTATTTTTCCCTTGAGAGTTCTGATAAAAGAGAGATGATGTTTTTATCAATGCCGTCGGGTCTTGTAGAAACTGCGAGTCCAACAACAAGCGGATGGCTAATAGCCTGATTATACATATCTTCCAGCACATCCAGAGGTGCATAGGTGTTTGAGTTTATCTGAAAGTAGGCGATGAACTGTTCTGCATTGTGTCTTTTTTTTATATATTCTATTCCGATTGAAAGTTGTTCTTTTATGTTTAAACCAGAAGAAATTTGAGAAGGTTCTAAACTTAATGGGTTGCAGTAGATACACCCGCCTGTCCCTTTTGTGCCATCCCTGTTGGGGCATGTAAATCCAGCATTCAGAGACACCTTAAACACCCTGCAGCCGAATTTCTGTTTTAGAAAGTCAGATAAGGAATTATATCGTCTCTTCATACAAAAATCCTTTGTGCGGTTATTAATTTGTTTTTGCATTGTAAGATTTCTATGATTATAATGTCATACATATTCAGCCAAATAAAGATTAGTGAGATTGATAGAATAAAAAATGCCAATTTAATACTTCTGGTAAATTATATCATGTCCCATATAAAAGAAATCAGAAAGATTCTATGGATAACATTCCTGCTGAACATTTTCAATGCGATAGTGAAGATAATCTACGGACATCTCTCTAATATATACAGCATGGAGGCAGATGGTTTCCATTCCATGTTTGACGGCACATCTAATATTATAGGTCTCTTAGGGATATGGGCGGCAGCAAAACCATCGGATGAAAAACACCACTACGGACACAAAAAATTTGAAACCATAGCGACTATTGGCATAGCAGCCCTTCTGTTTTTAACCTGCATTGAGATACTAAAAAAAGCCTTCACAAACCTCTGGCATCCTAAGCAGCCTGAGGTAACCAACTTAACTTTTCTCATAATCGGGATAAGCATAGCAGTCAACGTCTTTGTAACAATATATGAATACAGGAAAGGCAAAGAATATAAGAGCGCCTTTTTAATAGCGGATTCAAAACATACATTGAGTGATATTCTTGCATCCCTTATTGTCTTAGCCAGTATAATAGCAGGAGGCATTGGTTACCCGATAATTGACCCGGTAGCAGCCGTTGTAATAGCGGTTTTGATAGGTCATCTGGGATATGACATTGTAAAAAAGGCATCTGACATATTAGCAGATGCATCACCTCTTATCGGTAAAGACATAAATCATATAAAGGATATTGCCATGCGCGTAAAGGGTGTCAAAGAATGTTTTAATATAAGGGTAAGGGGAAGGACTGATGCTGTTTATGTGGACTGCTGTTTGCTTGTTTCACCAGGAATGAGTATAGGCGATGCCCACAATGCTGCTACAATCGTTGAAGACAGCATTAAAAAAGAAATACCTGATATCGTAGATGTTGTAATACATCTGGAACCACAGGCATTATAGTGAAATCCGCGCCAGCCGTTGGCTTCATCCATTGCCACTTTTGAAGATGCGGTTAATATTTAAAAGGAAATTTAGGGACATCTTATATTTTTTAATAGAGAGGCTTCTATTGAGTATCATCACTATAAAAAACGGCTGCTGCCCTGTAATTATCCCTCCGATAAGATGGAGGGTATATACTGAAAGGCTTTTTGTGTATTTTTAATGATGTAATTTTGGGTCAGGATGATGTACAGTTATATAAAAGAGGAGGGACTTACAGATGTTTGTAATTAAAAAGTTATTAACCCCGTTTCTTTTGCCGCCGGGCATTTTTATACCCATCCTTATTTTTACAGGGTTGTGGTTTTTATATAAAAGATATAGGACATCTGGCATTACAAATATTTTGCTAGGGATGTTTATCTGGTTTTTATCTATATCGCCTGTATCTGATGCCCTTTTTAGAGGGCTTGAACAAAATATAAAAATACCCGAAGACCCAAAGGGGGATGTGATAATCCTTTTAGGTGGTGGTGTATATGATGGGGTACCTGACCTTTCAGGTATCGGTGCCCCTTCAGAGGGTATGCAGAATAGGATCCTTACTGCTGCAAGGCTTCAAAAGAAGATGGGGGTTCCAATAATAGTATCAGGCGGAAGTGTATTTGGCAAAACAGCAGAGGCAGTTATTGGAAAAAGATTCCTCATTGACCTTGGCATCCCTGAAAATCAGATTATACTTGAAGATAAAAGCAGAGACACTATTGAAAATGCAAAATACAGCAAAGAAATCTGTGACAAACTGGGTTTTAAAAAACCTATGCTTGTTACAATCGCCTATCACATGCCACGCTCTATTATGAGTTTTAAAAGGGCAGGTATGGATGTTGTCCCATTCCCTTCTCTTTTTAAGACATGGGATGGCAAAAGATATGGATGGCAGGATTATCTGCCTGGTACCTTTGATGGCACACATGAAGCATTGCATGAGTATCTGGGACTGAGATTTTATAGATTTGCATACTGAACTACAGCCGCCTTTATTAGTTTACCAATCCTGTGCTGCACTGACACCGACTGTAGCAAACCTCACCTTTTCCTTGAATGTATTTAATTCCTTATCCCTGATTGTGCGGAGAATCTCCTCTGCCTCTTTCCTTGACATATCCTTCAAAGAACCGCGCCAGCCCCTCTTTGCATTGCCTGTACCGACCTTGCCTGACTCCTCCTTCTGAAACTCCAGTGCGCCTTCAGTTATCTTTGCCTCTGCATCTTCACTGCTCAAAGCCTCTATCTCCATCCCTTCCCTGCTTATCAAAGGGTTAGGTATATCACCTGCATAAAAACCTGATTTTTCTTTTTCCATTGTCTTTAACCGTGCCAGAGCAATCTCAAGATTATACCTTGCATCTATATCGTCCGGATTTAACCGCACAGCCTCTTTAAACGAATACACAGATTGTTTCACCATGTTTGCCTTAAAAAATGCGTTGCCAAGATTGTAATGCGCCTTTGCCTCTAATGCCGAATCCTTTTTTGCAATGACAGCATTAAAATCATTTATTGCTGAGGCATAATAGCCCTGTCTATACTTAGCAGTCCCAATATTGAAAAACGGAACAGATGCAGATGGGTTTATCTTAATAGCCTCTTTATAATTTGCTATTGCCTCTTCATACCTCTTTTCCTGAAAATGTCTATTCCCTTCTCTTACCTTCTCGACAGACCCATCTCCTTTACCCATGCCGAGGAG